>DBEXKF010000088.1:0-8855 GCA_048175045.1 Collinsella sp. | reverse complement strand
AGCTCAACCTCACCACCGAGGAAGAGGTCACGGTGCTCACCGACGAGGACATCGTCGCGACGCTGCGCTACCTCCTGTCCCTCGCTGCCGGCGAGCAGGGCTTCAAGGTCGACGACATCGACCACTTCGGCAACCGCCGCATCCGTACCGTCGGCGAGCTCGTCGCCAACCAGTTCCGTATCGGCATGAGCCGTATGGAGCGCGTCGTCCGTGAGCGCATGAGCTCTCAGGACATCGACGAGATTACCCCGCAGTCGCTCATCAACATCCGTCCGATCGTGGCCTCCATCAAGGAGTTCTTCGGTTCCTCGCAGCTCTCGCAGTTCATGGACCAGGCGAACCCCCTGACCGGTCTGACCCACAAGCGCCGTCTGTCCGCACTCGGCCCTGGCGGTCTTGCCGGCCACAAGTCTGGCTCCAGCCGCCGCACCAACGTGCCGACGGCCGTCCGCGACGTCCACAACTCGCACTACAGCCGCATGTGCCCGATCGAGACCCCCGAAGGCCCCAACATCGGCCTGATCGGCTCGCTCGCCCTCTACGCCCGCGTCAACGAGTACGGCTTCATCGAGGCTCCGTTCCGTCGCGTCGAGAACGGCGTTGCCACCGACCAGATCGACTGGATGACCGCTGACGAGGAAGAGAAGCACGTCATCGCGCCGGCCAACACGCCGCTCGATCCCAAGACCAACGAGTTCATCACGACCGATGCCGAGGGCAAGCTTGTTCGCCCGCACACCGTGATCGCCCGTACCCGCGACTTCGACGGCTCCTTCGGCGCTCCCGCCGACGTGCCTGTCGAGGACGTCGACTACATGGACGTCTCGCCGCGTCAGATGCTCTCCGTCGCAGCCACGCTGATCCCGTTCCTCGAGCACGACGACGCCAAGCGTACGCTGATGGGCGCTAACATGCAGCGTCAGGCCGTGCCGCTGGTTCACCCTGCCGCTCCCTATGTCGGTACCGGCATGGAGCGTCGCGCCGCTCTGGACTCTGGCGAGGTCACCCTGGCCAAGAACGCCGGCGAGGTCATCTTTGCCGACGCCGCCAAGATCATCGTCAAGCATGCCGGCGGCATGGACGAGTATCACCTGGCCAAGTACCAGCGCTCCAACCAGTCCACCTGCATCAACCACCGTCCGCTCGTGCGCGTCGGTGACACCGTTGAGCAGGGCGAGCCCCTGGCTGACGGTCCTTCGACCGATCATGGCGAGCTCGCACTGGGTCAGAACCTCACCGTGGCATACATGCCGTGGGAAGGCTTCAACTACGAGGACGGTATCGTCGTGTCCGAGCGCCTGGTGGCCGAGGACCTGCTGACGACCATCAACATCACCCGTCACGAGATCGATGCCCGCGACACCAAGCTCGGCCCCGAGGAGATCACCCGCGAGATCCCGAACCTCTCTGAGGATATGCTTGCCAACCTCGACGAGGACGGCATTATCCGCATCGGCGCCGAGGTCGGCCCTGGCGACATCCTGGTCGGCAAGGTCACGCCTAAGGGCGAGAGCGCTCTGACCGCCGAGGAGCGCCTGCTGCGCGCCATCTTCGGTGCCAAGGCCCACGACGTTCGCGACACCTCCCTTAAGATGCCTCACGGCGCTTACGGCCGCGTCATCGACGTCGTCCGCTTTAGCCGCGAGAACGGCGACGATCTGGCCCCCGGCGTCAACGAGCAGGTGCGCGTCTACGTCGCCCAGCGTCGTAAGATCCAGCAGGGCGATAAGATCGCCGGCCGCCACGGCAACAAGGGTGTTATCTGTAACGTTCTGCCGGTCGAGGACATGCCCTACATGGCTGACGGTACCCCGATCGACGTTATCCTCAACCCGCTGGGCGTTCCTTCGCGTATGAACGTCGGCCAGCTGCTCGAGTGCCACCTTGGCTGGGCTGCTGCCTGCGGTTGGGATACCGAGCAGGCCGACTCCGACAAGTACGTCCCCGGTCCGTTCTTCACCGCCACGCCTGTCTTCGACGGCGCCAAGGAGGATGAGATCGCCGAGGTCATCCGTCGTGCCAACAAGAACATGCTCAACAAGGCCACCGCTGCCTTTGGCGATCACATGCGTCCCGAGTTCGTCACCCAGCTTGACGAGCGCGGCAAGACCCGTCTGTTCGACGGCCGCACCGGCGAGGAGTTCCGCGAGCCCATTACCGTGGGTACGTCCTACATCCTCAAGCTCGGCCACATGGTCGACGACAAGATCCACGCCCGTTCGACTGGCCCTTACAGCCTGGTTACCCAGCAGCCTCTGGGCGGCAAGGCCCAGTTCGGCGGCCAGCGCTTCGGCGAGATGGAAGTTTGGGCACTGTACGCATACGGTGCTTCCAACGTCCTGCAGGAGATCCTGACCGTCAAGTCCGACGATACCGTGGGCCGCGTCAAGACTTACGAGTCCATCGTCAAGGGCGAGAACGTTCCGGTTCCGGGTATCCCCGAGTCCTTCAAGGTTCTCGTCAAGGAGATTCGCTCCCTCGCACTGGACATCGAGCCCATGCACGATGCCGACGAGGACGCCTCCGCCCCTGTGACCGCCGAGGAGACCTCTGCTCTCGACGACCTGGCTGCGCTCGCCGGCGTTGACGCCGACGTCGAGGCCCAGGATGCCGAGACCGCCGAGGCACCCGAGGCTGTCGCCGCCACGACCACTGATAAGGAGTAGTTGACTGTGGCAGATTTCGAAGCTACTGATTTTGACTCGGTAAAGATCTCCCTTGCCTCCGCCGACCAGATCCGTTCCTGGTCGCACGGTGAGGTCAAGAAGCCGGAGACCATCAATTACCGTACCCTCAAGCCCGAGAAGGACGGCCTGTTCTGCGAGAAGATCTTCGGTCCCGCCAAGGACTGGGAGTGCTCTTGCGGTAAGTACAAGGGCATCCGCTTTAAGGGCATCGTCTGCGAGCGCTGCGGCGTCGAGGTCACCTCGGCCAAGGTGCGTCGCGACCGCATGGGCCACATCGAGCTCGCCGCTCCCGTGTCCCACATCTGGTACTTCAAGAGCCCCACGAGCTTCCCGATGAGCCGTATGCTCGACATCAAGTCCAAGGACCTCGAGAAGGTTCTGTACTTTGCCAGCTACATCATCACCGAGGTTGACTACGAGGCTCGCGAGGCCGATGCCGACGACCTGCGCGAGGAGCTCGCCGCCGATCTGGAAGAGATCGATGCCGAGTGCGCCCGTCAGATCGAGTCCCTCAAGGAGCAGGGCGACCCCGAGAACTTTGACGAGTTCTCCGACGAGGAGCCGCTGACCCCCGAGGAGATCGCCTCTGGCATCGTCGACATCGAGGAAGAGTGCAAGGACGAGAAGCAGCTCCGCACGGACGCCTTCAACGCCTTCATGAAGCTCACCGAGCGCGACCTCATCTCCGATGAGCCGCTGTTCCGTGAGATGACCCGTTACTACTCCATGTACTTCAAGGGTGGCATGGGTGCCGAGGCTGTCCGCGACCTGCTCGCTGCCATCGACCTCCCCTCCGAGGCCGAGAAGCTCAAGGCCATCATCGCCGACGAGGATTCCCAGAAGCAGAAGCGCGAGAAGGCCGTCAAGCGCCTTGAGGTTGTTGACGCCTTCCTGAAGGGCGGCAACAGCCCCGCGAACATGATCCTGGACGTCATCCCGGTCATTCCGCCCGATCTGCGCCCGATGGTCCAGCTCGACGGCGGCCGCTTCGCCGCGTCCGACCTCAACGACCTGTATCGTCGCGTGATCAACCGCAACAACCGACTCAAGCGCCTGCTCGACCTGGACGCCCCTGCGATCATCGTGAACAACGAGAAGCGCATGCTCCAGGAGTCTGTGGACGCCCTGTTCGACAACGGCCGCCGTGGTCGCCCGGTCTCTGGCCGTGGCGGTCGCCCGCTCAAGTCGCTCGCCGAGGCCCTCAAGGGCAAGCAGGGTCGCTTCCGTCAGAACCTGCTGGGTAAGCGTGTCGACTACTCCGGCCGTTCGGTTATCGTTACCGACCCCAAGCTGCTGCTGCACCAGTGCGGTCTGCCCAAGACCATGGCGCTGGAGCTCTTCAAGCCCTTCGTCATGAAGCGCCTGGTCGAGCTTGGCAAGGTCGAGAACATCAAGGGTGCCAAGCGCGCTATCGACCGCGGTGCCACCTTTGTGTGGGACATCCTCGAAGAGGTCATCGACGGCCGCGTCGTGCTGCTCAACCGTGCACCGACCCTGCACCGTCTGTCCATCCAGGCCTTTGAGCCGGTGCTGGTCGAGGGCAAGGCTATCCACCTGCATCCGCTGGTCTGCTCGCCCTTCAACGCCGACTTCGACGGCGACCAGATGTCTGTCCACGTGCCGCTGTCCAGCCAGGCTCAGGCCGAGGCCCGCGTGCTCATGCTCTCTGCGAACAACCTGCGCTCGCCGGCATCCGGCAAGCCGGTCAACATCCCCTCGCAGGACATGATCATCGGTGTGTACTACCTGACCCAGGTCCGCGACGGACTGCCGGGCGAGAACCATGTGTTCGCCAGCTTCGATGACGCGCTGCACGCCTATGACTGCCGCTCCGAGGTCGACATGCAGGCCAAGATTCAGGTCCGCGTGTCCGCTGCCGACGCCAATGTCATCAACGAGGACGGCACCCGTATCTTCCGCGTTAAGAACGGCAAGAACGAGTTTGTCGACTACGACGTCACCGGCAACAAGACCGCGCGCTTCGAGACCTCCATCGGCCGCATCATCTTCAACCGCCAGTGCCTGCCCGAAGACTATGAGTTCATGAACTACAAGATGGTCAAGGGCGACGTGGCCAAGCTGGTTGCCGACTGCTGCGATCGTTACCCCGAGGCCAAGGTCGGCCCGATCCTCGACGCCATCAAGTACTCCGGCTTCCACTACGCTACCCGCGCCGGCCTCACCATCTCGGTGTGGGACGCTCTCATCCCTGCCGAGAAGCAGGAGCTGCTCGATCGCGCCCAGGCCAACGTCGACCAGATCAACGAGTACTTCGAGGAGGGCTTCATCAACGAGACGGAGCGCCACATCGAAGTCGTTAACGAGTGGACCGCTTGTACCGATAAGGTTGCAGCGCTCATGCTCGACATGTTCGACGAGGAGAACCCGCTCTACATGATGGCCGACTCCGGCGCCCGTGGTTCTAAGACCCAGCTGCGTCAGCTCGGCGGCATGCGTGGCCTGATGGCGGACATGTCCGGCGAGACGATCGACCTTCCCATTAAGGCGAACTTCCGCGAGGGCCTGCTGCCGCTCGAGTACTTCATTTCGACCTACGGCGCCCGTAAGGGCCTGGTCGATACCGCATCCCACACCTCGGACTCTGGTTACCTGACCCGTCGTCTGGTCGACGTGGCCCAGGACGTCATCGTCCGCGAGGAGGACTGCGGTACGCACGAGGGCGTTACCTACAACCTCATCATCCCCGGCACCACTGACCTCAACACCGACCTCGTCGGCCGTTGCTTCATCGAGGACGTCGTGGCTCCCGATGGCACCGTGCTCTTTGAGCAGGACGGCTACATCGAGAAGGTCGCCGACATCCAGAAGATGGTCGATGCGGGCCTTAAGAAGGTCAAGCTTCGCGCGCTGCTCACCTGCCGCTCCAAGTACGGCGTGTGCCAGAAGTGCTACGGCTGGGATCTTTCCACTCGTCGTCCGGTCGCCATCGGTACTGCCGTCGGCATTATTGCCGCCCAGTCCATCGGCGAGCCCGGTACGCAGCTTACGATGCGTACCATTCACTCCGGCGGCGTCGCTGGCGTCGACGATATTACGCAGGGTCTGCCTACGGTCAGCCGTATGTTCGATATCGTCGGCAACGTCAACGAGAAGATCCTGGGTCGCGAGGCCGAGCTGGCTCCGTACTCCGGTCACCTCTCGATTAAGCCCGAGAAGTCCGAGTACGTGCTGACGCTCACCGACTCCGAGGACCACACCCGTGTCCTCGACGAGCGTCGCGTCCCCGCTTCGGTGCGCTTTATGCCCGAGATCGAGGACGGCTGCGAGGTTCGCGCCGGCGACCAGATCACCAAGGGCTTTGTCAACTTCCGCAACCTGCGCAAGCTGACCGACATCGAGTCGACGATGCACACCTTCGTCGAGAGCGTCAAGGACGTCTACACCAGCCAGGGCGTTGACCTGAACGACAAGCACATTGAGGTGCTCGCACGTCAGATGCTGCGTCGCGTTCAGATCACCAACCCCGGCGACTCCAAGTACCTGCTTGGTCAGTACGTCGACCGCTACGAGTTCGCCGACGAGGTCGAGCGCGTTGCCCGTCTGGGCGGTCAGGCTCCCGTGGCCGAGCCCGTCATCCTGGGTACGCTCAAGGTCGCGTCCAACATCGACTCCTGGCTGTCGAGCGCTTCGTTCATCCGTACCGCCGGCGTCCTTACCGAGGCTGCCATCGAGGGCAAGGTCGACCACCTGCTCGACCTTAAGTCCAACGTCATCGTCGGTAAGAAGATCCCGGCTGGTACTGGCCTCAAGCCTTACGCCAACGCCAAGCTGACGTATCGCACGGCCGACGGCTACGTGGACATCGACGGCCCGGCTTCGCCCAACGCCAAGTCGCTGCCCGAGTGGGCTCCTGTGGAGCTCAAGGACCTGGACGAGCAGCTTCCGCAGCAGCTCGACTGGGCCGGCTACGACGAGTTTGGCGGTGCTGACGGTTCGTTCACCCGCAACGGTCACACCATCTCTGCCGAGAAGGCTCGCCTGTACCTGTTCGACGACCTGGGCGTGTCGCAGCGCTGGACCAACAAGTTCAGCGAGGTCGGCATCGAGACGGTCGGCGACCTGGTTGGTAAGTCCGAGGAGGATCTGCTGCGCATCGATGGCATCGGTGCCAAGGCGATCGAGGAGCTCCGTGACGGCCTTGAGGCCCACGACCTGCTCTACATCCTCGAGAACAACGACGACTTTGCCGACGAGGAAGACCTCTCGCAGCTGCTGCAGATGGTCTTTAGCCCCGACGGTCCGGACGACATCCTGCTGGGCACCTCTGCCGCGCCGACGCATCACGCCGACGCCGACGAGGAGCTCCTGGGCGCTCCGATCGACGACAAGAAGGCTCCCGCCAACGGTGCCATCAACGAGGACATGGCTTCCCTCGACGAGCTGCTCAACCAGCTCGTGGACACCGACGACGCCGAAGAGGCCAAGGATAACGACGAGGAGTAACTAGTTCCGCCGTTCTAACGAACGGCGGCGATCTCCGTCGCTGCGCGGCCCCCAGAGCTACAATCTGTCATTCAAAAGGCAGGGCATGACCAAAAGGTCAATGGCCTGCCTTTTTCATGCCACCTTGTACGCTCTGGGGGCCGCTCGCTTGCGTATGCTCAACCTGTTGCGTTCCGTCGATCCCTTGCCAATAAGGGGCAGGGTTTTTTTGGTAGGTTATTCCTGCTTGAATTTGAAACATTTCGTTCGGTCAAAGCGTATCTATGGTGAGGGCCTCAGCAAGAAACATCAGCATCACCGGGAGGTGATTATGGAAGAACAAGCATTTAGACAGGCGGTCGAGGATCACCGTGATGTCGTGTTTCGAATCGCATTGACGTATCTGCGCGATCGTGCCGATGCCGACGATGTCGCTCAAGACGTCTTTCTGAAGTTACTCAAAAGCGATGCCCAATTTGAAAGCTGGGAACATCTTCGTCGATGGCTTATCCGGGTCACGATCAATGAATGCAAATCTCTCTTTCGAAAGCCATGGAGGCGTGTGGAGGATATTGAGAACCTGGCCGATTCGCTTTCGACGGCGCAGGAGGAGACCAAGGCGGTCCTGTCAGACGTTATGCGACTTCCGGAACGATTCCGTGTTCCCATCATGCTCTATTACTATCTGGGCTTTTCGACCTCAGAGATTGCCGAGTTATTGCATGTGCCAGCCGCGACTGTTCGAACGCGTTTGGCTCGCGGCAGATCGAAGCTCAAGTTCATCCTAGAGGAGGGCGACCGTGAAATCCAATCAAATCAAGCAGGCCTTCGAGTCCGTCCAAGCCGATAGCGATCTTGCTGACCGTGTTCTTTATGCCGCTGCTGGTGAGCCGCTTCGCCGAAAGGGTCACGCGAAGCCTCTGTATGTTGCCGTGATCGGATGCCTTGCCGGAGTGCTGGCGACCGGAGGGGTCGCCTACGCCGTCGTCAATTCCAGCTATTTTGCCTCTGCCTGGGGAAACCACGGCAACGGGGATTCCATTACCTGGACCAACGGCGGCTCATCGGGAACTAAATATACCTACACCAGAGAGTTTGGCGATGGCATCGCGCCCCAAAGCTTGGAGGGTTCAGTACAGAAGGTCAATCTGTCCGTCGAGGGCAACGGCTATACGCTTGATATCCATGAGATGGCAATCGACCAAAACGGCTGCGGAGCCGTGACGTTTACGTTGTCCAATCCAAATGGAGTTAACTACTACAAGCCAGCAGCAGAGATTGGCGAACTTGTTCTCTATGGTGAAGAAGAGCAGGGCATCGGCACGCCCGCCATGAACTTTGGCGAGGAATGGCCTGACACACGCAGCACAATTGATAAGGACACATCAAGCGATACTGTCATTAATGGCACGATGTACTTTGCCGCTATGGATCGCGAGCGAGATTTGCAACATGCTGTCACCTGGAATATCCATTGGACCGAGGGTGAAGGTGAGAGTGCGAGGCGGTTTGAGGCGTCGACACCCGATTTCAATATTGGAGCGTACGTCGATACAAAGGAACTCCGCTCCGGTGACTCGCCTCTTGAGATTAGCCCGTTTTCCATCCAGACGCACATCGATGATTTGGGCTATGAAGCAGTTGATAATAAGCTGACCGTCAGCTACAAGGATGGATCGGAGCAGATTATCGAAGATGACGACGCAGGGGTGTTCAACTTATATT
>DBEXKF010000087.1:0-3003 GCA_048175045.1 Collinsella sp. | reverse complement strand
AGCGAAGCGAGAATGTTTGAGCATGGAATGATATAAGGGCGGCTCCGGCAGAGCGGCGGACATTCGACTAGCGGATATGCGCGGGCTTTCCGCCCCAGTAGAAGCGGCAGAAGGCTCGTTTGCGCTTTTGGGGTTTGCCTACTAGCTCCATGGTTGCGATGGCGATGTCCTCGGCTGCGTGGGGGCGGCGTAGTACTTCGCCGTTGATGAGTAGCGCTTTGAGCGACTCAGGGTGGTCGTGCAGGTGACGAAGCGTCACGATGAGCTCGCGTGCGGTGGTGACGTGCATGCTGGCGCCCATGCCGGTGAGCATCGTGGTGTTGGCCTTTTCTTGACCGTATGATTTGCCCAGCAGGATCATCGGTAGATGCGCGCACAGGCACTCGGTGACGGTGAGCCCGCCCGATTTGAGGATTGCCAGGTCGCAGCCGTGCATGAGGGCCGCCATGTCGTCCACGTAGTCCAGAACCGTGACGTTTTCGAGCTTCATGGCGTCGAAGAGCGTCTTGAGGCGGGTGGCGTATTCCTTATCCTTGCCCGGCAAAAAGACAAAATGCATGTCCTCAAAGCTGCGCAGGAAGGGGAGTGTGTGGTCCATCGCCGCGCGAAAGCGGACGTACGGTTGAGGCAAGCTGGCACCGGCCATTACCAGCACGACGGTCTTGTCGATGGGGAGATTGAACTTGCTCAACTCATCTTCGCGTTTGTAATCTGAATCGAAACCGGCTCGGATGGGGATGCCCGTTATGCGGATCTTTGACTCTGTAACCTTGCGCGGGCGCAGCGTTTCGGCCATAAACTCGTTGGCCACACAGAATAGATCGGTGTCCTTGTGGGGCCACCAGCCCTCGACTTCGTAGTCGGTCGGGACGCAGATGACCGGATAATCGATACCTGTAATTACGCGGGCGCCCACGGCAACGTTGGCTGCCGTGATGTGCGTTGCGACCACGGCTATGGGCCTGCGGTTACGAATATATTCGTTGAAGGCGGGGAACATAATTCGCGACCATGCCGTGCCGCCACCCCAGAGAAGATGTCCCGTAAGCGTATATCGCCAGGTCAGGTCGTAAATGGGGCGCGTGGCTCCCGTAAAAGAAGCCGCGGTCTTATTGCCGTCGAATTTAATACGTCCAAAATCAAGGATATCGAGCACTTCAATCTCAACATCCTCGGGGACGCCATTGGTGCCGCGGACGAGGTCGAATGCCTGCGCAATCGCATTTGCGGCGGCCTTGTGGCCCGAGCCGACCGAGGCATGCACGATGGTCACGAGGGGTTTTTGCTGAGCCAAGAGCGTGGTTTGCTCCGATTGGGGAGTGCTGTGCGTGATCAGGGGAGCGTCGTCGCTCGTCTGCGTCTGATCCATCGATAACTCCCCTTCGACGTTGTAACACGGATTTATCATTGTAGTGCATGAGTGTCACGTTCACGTAAATTTGGGTATGAGCGCAAAGAACGACAACGTTTCGACGAGAGGACTCTTCATGATTACCGATCAGACAATCGATGTTGCGATTATCGGCGGCGGCCCCGCGGGCTATGCTGCCGCCATTTATGCGGCGCGCGCCAACCTTACGACGACTGTCCTTGAGCAGGGTATGTCTGGCGGACAGATTGCTGCATCCAACGAGATTGAGAATTATCCTGGTATTCCACTGCTGAGCGGCGCCGAACTTGGTGAGCGGTTCCAACAGCATGCTGAAGGCCTGGGGGCCCAGGTTAAATGGAGTATGGTGACAGGCGTCGATTACGATGCCGATGCGGCTCAATTTACCATCCATCATGATATGGGCGACACAGCGGCCAAGAGCGTCATTGCGTGCATGGGCGCCACGCCGCGTCCTGCGGGTTTTATTGGCGAGGACACGTATCGCGGTCGTGGCGTTTCGTATTGCGCGACGTGTGACGGCATGTTCTTCCGTGGCAAGCAGGTCTTTGTTATCGGAGGCGGCAATTCGGCATGCGAGGAGGCACTGTTCCTGTCCGACATTGCCAGCAGCGTGACCATCGTGCTGCGTCGCGATCAGTTCCGTGCACCCGAGGGCGTTGTGAATAAGGTGCTTGCTAAGGACAATATTTCAGTTAGGTACCAAACTAGTATTGTTGAGCTTTCTGGTGAAGCGATGCCCACGACAATCACGTTCAAGAACAATGCGACTGGTGAAATGCACACTGAGTCCTTTGAACCTGGCACATTTGGCATTTTTGTCTTTACGGGGACGCAGCCACATACCGAGCTTGTTGAGCATCTCGTCGATCTGGCTCCCGACGGCGGCATTGTTACCGACGATTCGATGGCCACCCGTACGCCCGGTTTATTCGCAGCTGGCGACATCCGTTCCAAGCGTTTACGTCAAGTTGTGACCGCCGTTTCTGATGGAGCCATAGCGGCAACCAGCGCATACGCATTTCTTCGTGGATAAGTACGATAATATATCTTATGTATGGTTGCTATCAATTAACTAAATGGCGGGACGATGCATCTGTGCGCTGTTCCGCCAATTTTCTTGCTGGCTATGTGGTATGCAAAACTAGATAACCTAGAATACAATATAGAAAATGAATGGAGGACCTTTATGAACCACGTTAAACACGTTATTCCGATGTCCGATTCGTTGGTCAGCATTAAGCCCGAGGATATTCAGCCCACTGTGCTGCCTGATGCATTTATTCAGTCCGATATCGTTCGCAAACTCAATGCGTTGAGTCTGCCGCGCTATAACCAGTTGCCCAATGTGACGCTCTATCGCGACCAGGTTATTGAGTATGTTGCGTTGTGGATGGAGCCGCTGTCCATTTGCGTTGAACAGCCTGTCATTACGCCATCGATGATCAATAACTACGTAAAGGTCGGCCTAGTGCCTGCTCCGTTCAAAATGCAATATGGCCGCGAGCAGATTGCCCGCCTGATCGCGATCTGCATCTTTAAGCAGGTGCTACCTATTGCTGCTGTGCAGGCACTCTTTAACAGTCAGCGTTTGAGCTACGATGCCCCGACGG
>DBEXKF010000086.1:0-3862 GCA_048175045.1 Collinsella sp. | reverse complement strand
AGGTCACAGAAGATAAGGCCGCCGTGGTCGCGGCGACGGCTCACCCAACCGGTGAGGGTGACCTCTTCGCCCACGTTCTCGAAGCGAAGCTCGCCGCAGGTACGGGTGTGCATGGAATGCTCGTCAATGGGACGGGTCTGGCTCATACCAGTGATCCTCCTTTATGGATCTGTGCCGCCCCGTGTCGTTCCGGGCGGCGTCGTACAGATTTGCCCAGCCTGCGTAAACCGCGCAGCCGGACATGGCGTTCTATCTTATCGCACCTGTGTCGATGTGCCGCGGAAAAGTAGCTCATGCCCAAAGACTTGACGGAGACGAAACAATTGGTGCACCGCGGCCGTCGCCAAGGCGTGCCACGTGCGACAATGTGCCCCAATACAACTGCACTCGGAAAGGCCCGCCATGACTGCACGCCTCATCGTTATGGATATCGACTCCACACTCATCAACCAGGAGGTCATCGACCTGTTGGGCGAGGAGGCCGGCGTGGGCGAGCAGGTTGCGCGGATCACCGAACGCGCCATGCGCGGCGAGCTCGACTTTAAGCAGGCGCTCGAGGAGCGCGTGGAGCTGCTTGCCGGCCTGGACGAGAGCGTGTTCGAGCGCACCTTTACGCGCGTGACGTTTACCCCCGGCGCGCTGGAGCTTGTGCGCTCGGCGCACAGCAAGGGCTGGAAGGTCGGCGTGGTGAGCGGCGGCTTTCACGAGGTCGCCGATAAGATCGTGGCCGCCGCGGACATCGACTTTTGCCTGGCTAACCGCCTGGAGGTCGTGGACGGCAAGCTTACCGGTAAGCTGGCGGCAGACATCGTGACCAAGGAGTCCAAGCTCATCCAGCTGCTGGACTGGGCAGTTGAGTGCGGAGTCGATATGGCCCACACCGTCGCGATTGGTGACGGCGCCAACGACATCCCCATGATTCAGGCCGCAGGTACCGGCATCGCGTTTTGCGCCAAGCCCAAGACGCGCGAGGCCGCCCCGTTTGCCATCGACGAGCGCAACCTGATGCTCGCCATGGACATCATCCTGCGTGACTAGTCGATCTGCCTAACAATTGAATCAGTCTGTCCTATAGTTTCCGAACAATTATGTCTTAGTGTTCGGAAACATACTCTTTGAGTGCTAGACTTTGCGCCGTCGAAGGGAACATATATGGATAAGCGAGATCTTGAGCAGTTGCTGCGCGGCGTAGCAGACGGAAGTGTTGCGCCAGCCGACGCCCTCACGCGCATCCAGACGGCGCCAACCGCCGATCTGGGCTTTGCGCAGCTCGATCTTTCGCGCGGGGTGCGCCAGGGAGCCGGCGAGGTTGTCTACGGTGCCGGTAAAACCGCCGAGCAGATTGCCGCCATTATCGAAGCGCTGCGCGATGCCGGCCAGGAGCGCATCCTGGTCACGCGCCTGGATGCCGAAAAAGCCACGCACACCGCTGAGCTTCTCGGCAACGACATCGACCTGGGGTATGTCCCGGACGCCCAGCTCGCCCTCGTGGGCGGCAAGCCCTCCCCTACCGGCAACGGACGCATCGTCGTCGCCTGCGCCGGCACGAGCGACCTGCCCGTCGCCGAGGAAGCCGCGTTGACGGCCGAGTTCTATGGCAACGAGGTCGACCGCCTCTACGACGTAGGCGTCGCCGGCCTGCACCGCCTACTCGCGCATGCCGAGGAACTTGCCCAGGCACAGGTGGTCATCGCCATCGCCGGCATGGAGGGCGCGTTGGCGAGCGTTATCGGCGGTCTGGTGAGCTGTCCGGTCATCGCCGTTCCCACCAGCGTGGGCTACGGCGCAAGTTTTGGTGGCGTAGCCGCACTGCTCGCCATGCTCAACTCCTGTGCCAGCGGCGTATCGGTCGTCAATATCGACAACGGCTTTGGCGCCGCTTACCAGGCAAGTCTTATCAATCATCTGAGCGCCGGCACACCCCGCGCCCGCTAAGGAGCATTCCATGTCCAATCATCAGCACACGCTTATCATCGACGGCACCTCGGGCATCAGCGGCGATATGACCGTCGCGGCCCTGCTCGACCTGGGCGCCAGCGAGGAGCACCTGCGCGAACAGCTCGCCACACTGCCGGTCGACGGCTTTACGATCGCCGTCACGCGCGTAAACAAGCATGGCATCGACGCCTGCGATTTCGACGTTCAGCTGGCAGAAGAGCTCGAGAACCACGACCACGACATGGCATGGCTCTACGGCAACGAAGCAGCTGCCGAGCACACGCACGAGCACGAGCACCACCATCATGACCATGACGAGCATGAGCACTGCCATGAGCATGATCATGAGACCCACGGCCATGGCCACGAGGGTCACCATCACGCCCACCACCATCACCACCGTTCTTTGGCGGACGTCACCGCCATCATCGACGGCTCACAGCTAAGCGATGGCGCCAAGCGTCGTGCGCTCGCCATCTTTACCGCACTTGCCGCCGCCGAGGCCAAGGCCCACGGCAAAACGCCCGAAACCGTCATGTTCCACGAGGTGGGCGCCGTCGACTCCATCGTCGACGTCTGCTCTGTCGCCATCTGCCTCGATGACCTAGGTATTGAGGACATCGTGGTCGAGTCGCTCTCCGAAGGCCACGGAACCATTCGCTGCGCCCACGGCCTTATGCCCATTCCCGTCCCCGCTGTCGTCAACCTGTGCCAGGCGAGCAATATCGCCCTCACGCCCGCACCGGTCGCCGGCGAACTCGTGACGCCCACGGGCGCCGCCATCGTCGCCGCACTGCGCACGTCCGATCACCTGCCTGCCCGCTACCGCATTGAGGCCGTCGGCTACGGCGCCGGTAAGCGCCCCTACGAGGGCTGCTCCGGCACGCTCCGCTGCCTGCTTGTTCACGTGGACGCATAGCCATGGACGCCCGCAAAACCAAAAGCCGCGCCGCGATCGTCGCAGCATTCTCCGAACTCCTGCGCGAGGAGGACTACGGCAAGATCACCGTCGGCGACATCATCGTGCGCGCTCACGTAGGCCGCGCGACATTCTACGGCCTCTTTAAGAGCAAAGACGACCTACTGTCCGAGCTCGTGAGCGACATCTGCACCCACGCCCTCGACGACGATGGTACGCCGCTCGACGACCCACTCGTGCAAGTCGAGCATATCCTCAACAACCTCTGGGAGCGCCGCCAGGGCGTTCGAGCCCTCGTAGCCGGCGCCGGCTCACGCGTCTTCGCCGACTGTCTCCGCAAGACCATCATGTCGCGCGCAGCCGAAACCGTCCCTACCGACCCAAACGGCCCCGCCGCCACCATGGACCGCAGTTTCTTACTACACCACATAGCCTCAAGCTTCGTAGGAATGGTCCAATGGTGGGCCTGGCACAACTTTCAAGCAGATAAGGCCGACGTCGCTAAAGACTACCTCTCAGCCATAAAACCCCTCTTCAACTGAGTAAACCCCTCATCCCAAAGTTCCGCCCCAACCCAAAGCGCAATCCATCCCAAAGTATCGATAACAGCCCAACGCCCCCACCAGCAACAAGCCCCTCCCATCCAAAATCAGATATATATGTTGGGTTGCTTGTACGAACGCAACAAAGACCCCGCAGCTGTCCGCATGGGGTAACTTCCCAGTGCACTCCGCACTGATATTTTCTGTATTGAAGACGTCGATGATGCACCCGTATACCATTGACGTCGACACCATCAGATGCGGACCGCGCGGTGACCCCACATTCCGCTGGCGCCCACAGGGCTGCCCTCGTTTCCTGACAGGTCCCGCGCGGGCCGCGGCGAGCCGAGACCGCCGCATGACCTAATAGGAGCATGGAGCGATACCGCGGACCCGAACAACCGCATTCTATCGCGCCCCGTCAGTGTGCCGTCTGCCCGGTCCAGGCGAGCACGGAAAGAAC
>DBEXKF010000085.1:0-8034 GCA_048175045.1 Collinsella sp. | reverse complement strand
TCACTATGAAGAAGATTACGGCGATTGTTCGCGCCGAGAAGCTTGAGGTTCTTAAAGATGCGCTGTTTGCTGCTGATGTTCGCGGTATGACTATCAACCAGGTGCAGGGCTGCGGTGCGCAACATGGCTGGAAGGAATACGTGCGCGGCAACGAGTTGCTTGTTAACACGATCCCTAAGGTGCAGTTCACGCTCATTTGTGCCGATGAGCATGTCGACGGAATTGTCGACATCATCTGCAACGCCGCTCGTACCGGTGCCGTTGGAGACGGCAAGATTTGGGTCGAGCCGGTCGAGGAAGTCATCCGCATCCGTACCGGCGAACACGGCCCCGCCGCGGTGTAGAATCGACCGTCTACCATCCGCAACGTTAAAATGCTGCAATGAGGCACAAGACTTGCGTTGTGGATGGACGGATTATGGGTCGTAATAAATATCCCGAGGAGACTGTCGCGAAGATTCTCGACGCGGCGCTGGAGCTATTCTGCGTACAGGGTTATGAGGGGACGAGCATCCAAGACATCGTCGACCGCCTCGATGGCATGACCAAGGGTGCTGTCTATCATCACTTTAAGAGCAAAGAGGAGATTTTCAACGCCGCATTTGATCGGGCAACGGCTCCGATTGCTGAACACCGTCGCGCGACACTCGGTGCTGGCAATATGACGGGAGCTCAAAAGCTCAAACGACTTTATGCGCCCGAGTCTGTCGTTCCTCAAATTGAGCTATGGGCACGCATGCATCCTGCGGCAGATCCGGTAAAAAGCTCGCGTCTACTGGCGATGCAGTACCAGGGCTCGTTCGACGAGTCGGCCGATGGCTGTCTCTTGCCAGTGATCGAGGAGGGCATCGCCGACGGCTCCATTGCGTGCAAATGCCCGCGCGAAGCGGCTGAGGCCGTATCGTTGTTGGCGAATCTTTGGCTGCTGCCGCTGTTCCGTCCGCTCGAGACCAAAGATCGAATGCTCGCTCGCGCGCAATGTTTGGCGCAGATGGCGGCCGCGGTGGGGCTCGATTTGGGTAATGAAGTGCTTCAGACAACGGCTCAGATTTGGGACGTATGGAACCGTGCTGGGTGGTAATATAGATACTGACGGTATGTAATTGATTTGTAAGGGTAGCCACGGCTGCCCTTTTCAAGTCATTAAATACATACTGACAGTATGTATTTGGGGGCAGGCTTATGGCTGGGATGCGAAGAATTAGCGTTTCATTGGCGCCAAAAACAGTGCGATCTATCAGGCTATTTGGTCTTCTTGTTGCACAGCTGTGTGCGTATTCGATGCTGTCGGCACTGTGCTTTGCGTGCCCGCTTTACTTGTTCGATTGCAGCGGCTCGTCAACGTTATATGGTGCCGTCGCGGCGATAGCGTTCGTGCCGGGCGTGCTTGCGACTCCGGCTGGCGGAATCTTGGCGGATCGCGGGAGACATCGCGGGGTTCTTGTGGTGCTCGGCATTGTTCTGATGGCTGCATCGCTGTTGTTTATCCCCATGAAGCGGTCGCTGCCTCTTGCGGTTGTCGTGGCAGCAATGCTTTGCGTCCAATATGGCATCCAATCGCTGCTGAAGCCGATGCTTCAAATTGAGACGGTGCGCATGACGGGCCCAGAAAAGGTTGAGCGTGCCACTGCGTTGGTCTCGCAGATAACCATGGCGAGCAATATCTTGGGGCCTGTAGTCGGGACGGCAGTCTATGGGTGCTTTGGTATCGATGCTCTATGCGAAACCGCGGCGTTGACGTTTGCGATGTCAGCCCTACTGTTCGGGGGCGCACTCAAGCAAAATGCCTCATCTGGAATGACAGGGGACAGTACGACTTGCTCGACATGCCGAAGCGATTTTCGGGAGTCGATTCGGTACCTGTTTCAAAACGCATCATTGCTCGTTGTGTTTTTGATTGCGGCTATTTTGAACCTTGCGTTAGTTGGGTTAACGATTGGTGCTCCCGTTATTGTTGCAAAGCATCTCGGAATGCAGTCATCCTTCGTTGGGATTATTGAGGTGGCTATGGGCTTAGGTGGTCTTGTCGGCAGTGGTTTGGTCGGTATTTGGCCGCATCGTTTTTCCTTCAAGGGCATATGTCGATATGTTGCGATGATCTGTTTTGGAGTCGTGCCGATTATTGTCACGCTACTGAGCGGTCCTGATGAATTAGCGTTTGCCGCGCTTGCGGCCGGCTCGGCATGGGTCATGGCGTGGGCAAGCATTACATCGGTCGAAATCGTTTCATTTGTTCAGCGGTCAGCGCCAAAGGAATTCTGCGGAAAAGTGCTGGCACTCGTTTATATGACGCTTTCCTGTGCAACGCCTATTGGCCAATTGGTTTACGGGCTCGCATATGATCGATGGACACCGGCGATTGTATTCGCAGGCATGTTGGCGGTGCTGACGTTGACGACGGCGCTGTTTTATCGGCTGAAAAGTCGCTTGTGGCGATTGTCTTAGCGCGCTGGGGCACCGTGAATTTGTGAAGGCAGTGGCACGTCGCGTCGTGGCGGCATTGTTTGGGCGTGCCTCTCCTTCGTCTACAATATCGTGCAGACGAAGGAGAGACACGCCCATGATCAAGATGTTTGCGAGTGACTTAGACGGAACGCTGCTGAACGCCCTGCATGAGGCGGATGGGACCATCCGCCGTGCCATTCGCGAGCTGACCGAAGCTGGCCTGCATGTGGTTCCCGCGACCGGACGCTCGACGCTGCCGATCGGCGAGCATGGCTTTACGGGCCTGGCGCTTGACGCCTGCTGCTCCAATGGATCCATCGTGCGCGACAGTCATGGCGAGGTGCTCAAAACCTGGACCATTGACCCGCAGATCACCGAGGAACTGCTCAAGGAGTTTCCGGACATTTGCTTTGATTGCTCCACGCCCGATGGCATGTTCTCGAGCGGCTCGTTCGAGATGCATCAGGCGGGCTTTAAAAAGGACAGCCCTATCAAGCGTATCGTGATGCGTGGCATGCGTGCACGTGGCGGGTATCACGAGGAGCAATATTTCGACCAGTCGATCGGTGACATCCTGCGCCACGATGTGTGCAAGATCAACTGCCGCGTGACCTCGCCCGAGCTGGAGCGTGACCTTAAAGCATATTTGGCCGAGCGATCGGACCGCGTGGTCAACGCGCCGTTCGATCCGGTGATGTTCGAGATCACGGACGTGGCGTGCAACAAGGGCGAGAGCGTGGCCTGGCTGGCGGGCTACTACGGTATTGCCGAGGATGAGGTCGCGGTCTACGGCGACGGCGGCAACGATATCGCCATGCTCAATCGTTTTCGTCACAGCTACGCGACCAAAAACGCAAGCGATGCAGCCAAGGCCGCCGCGAGCGCGACTATCGGCAGTTGCATGGTCCACGCCGTTCCCAAACACATGCTCGCCACCATGCACAAGCAAAACTCCCGCACCGTCATCGAATGATGTGACAAAAGGACTGTCCTTTTGTCACGAGGGCCCTGCACCCTTGGCATGCGAACATATATTCGTATATATAACTAAGTTTTGATAGAATCGGTATCGTTGGCGGCAGTTCCATGTGCCGGGCAACGCCCTCCATCTGATGGGAGGTGATGCCCATGACCGATTTGATTGATTTCGTGAGACTTCTGACCGCTTTGGTCTCGTTCTTCACGGCGCTTGTCGGCCTTTCCGAGGCACTCAAGCAGCGTTCGAAGCGCAACAGAAGGGGTCGCCGCCGCTAAGGCGTTGACCCCCTAATGCAAACAACGGCGCTGCCCAGCTTTGCAGAACTTGGGCTGCCGTCGACATTATTCTACCCACGAATGACATTTTGGACAATCGGTAATGCCGCTCCAAAAGCCAGGTGGGTTGTGACAAAGGGACTGTCCCTTTGTCACATCCAAAATATTGCCTTTACGTGTTGATGCACACGGTGTGCAATAATACTCGCACTGTGCAATAGCGCACAGGTTGAGTAACAAGGAGGACGCTTGTCCCAGCTCGAGAAATGCGATCGCCGGTCCCTTCGCTCGCAGCGTGCCCTTCGCCAGGCACTTGCCAGCGAGCTTGCCGAAAGCGGCGACCTTTCGCGCATTAATGTCGCGTCGCTCACCGAGCGCGCTGGCCTTACGCGCCGCACGTTCTATTCGCATTACCGCGATATCCCCGACTTTATCAATCAAATCGAGGACGGCTTGCTGGCCGAGATCCGTGAGCGCATTGAGCTCATCACCGCAGCTCAGCTGCCCGATCTCTATCACAACATCGATGAGCTCGAGCCGGCGCCCGGTTCGGTTGAGCTGCTGCGTTATCTTGCGGCCAACCGCGACTTAATCGGTGCGCTGTTGGGTCCGGGCGGCGACCAGGCCTTCATTAAAAGGATCATCGACACTGCTCGTGAGGCTGTGGTGCCGCGTGCGCAGACGGGCATTTTGGGCCTGGCGCTGGGCACGTTCTTTGACTACTACGTCACCTACGTCGTGAGTGCCGAGGTCGGCATGATTCAGCGCTGGTTTGAGCGTGGGCTCACCGAATCGCCCGAGGCCATGGCGCGCATTATGACGGTGCTCGCTTTTGTGCGCCCTGGTGATCTGTATGGCCAACCCATCGATATCAACGTGCCGGAATACGGCATGAAGCTATTGAATCTGCAGCTCGAGGACGCGGTCGACACCACCGCAACCGTCGAGTCCAACAACTAAGAGGAGAGACAGATGAGCAAACTCGTCGAGGGCATCAAGGACCGCATGGTCGCTGCCGCACGCGAGGCCGCGCCCGCCGTGGTGGACGCCGCGCAGAAGGCCGCGACCGTGGCTGCCGAGAAAGTTGCCGAGGCAGTTGCCGATGCCAAGAACGCGGCAGGGGAGACGTCCGTCGCCACCGAGCCCGCCGCCACCGAGCCCGCAGTCACCACCGCCGCCCACGCCCCCGAAGGCGCGATCTTCAACTCCGAGAACGCTCGTGGCAACCTGCACCTGGGCATCGACGTGGGCTCCACCACCGTTAAGCTCGCCGTGCTCAACGACGACAACCAGATTGTCTACGCCAAGTACCAGCGTCATCACACCGATGTCCGTGCCTGCGCCCGCGACCTGTTCGAGGGCGCTGCGACCGTGCTGCCGACGGCCCAGATGACCTGCGCCATCACTGGCTCGGGCGGCCTGCTGCTGTCCCAGTGGCTCGACCTGGAGTTTGTCCAGGAGGTCATCGCCAGCAAACGCGCCGTCGAGACCCTTATTCCGGCCACCGATGTCGCCATCGAGCTGGGCGGCGAGGACGCCAAGATCATCTATTTCGACAACGGCATCGAGCAGCGCATGAACGGCACCTGCGCCGGCGGTACGGGCGCGTTCATCGATCAGATGGCAACCCTGCTGCACACCGACGCGAGCGGCCTCAACGAGCTCGCGGCCAATGCCACCACCATCTATCCCATCGCCAGCCGCTGCGGCGTCTTTGCCAAGACTGACGTCCAGCCGCTGCTCAACGAGGGAGCTCGCCCCGAGGATGTGGCCGCTTCCATCTTCCAGGCTGTCGTGACCCAGACCATCTCGGGCCTGGCGTGCGGCCGTCCCATCCGCGGCAACGTCGCCTTCCTGGGCGGCCCGCTGCAGTATCTCTCCGAGCTGCGCCACCGCTTCTACCTCACGCTCAACCTGGACGAGGAACACCGTATCGTGCCCCAAAACGCCCACCTGTTTGTGGCGAGCGGCGCTGCCATGGCGCACGAGTCCAACAAGCTCAGCACGTTCCCGCAGCTTATCGAGGCCATCGATGCCCTGGGTGACACACAAGGTGCCGAGGTCGAGCGTCTGGATCCGCTCTTTGCCAACGACGAGGACTTTGCCGAGTTCAAGACCCGCCACGACCAGGAAGTCGTCCCCAAGGGAAAGCTCGACGGCTACACCGGCCGCGTGTTCATCGGCATCGACGCCGGCTCCACCACCATGAAGGCCGCGCTCGTGGGCGAGGACGGTCAGCTGCTGCACACCTGGTACGGCAACAACAACGGCGACATCCTGGGCACGGCCAAGGTCATCATGGCCGATTTCTACAACCACATCCCCGCGGGCTGCACCATCGGCCACGTCACCACTACGGGCTACGGCGAGGCGCTTCTCATTGAGGCCCTCAAGGCCGATTCCGGCGAGATCGAGACCGTCGCGCACCTGCGCGGCGCCAAGGCATTCCTGCCCGGCGTCGAGTTTATCCTGGACATTGGCGGCCAGGACATGAAGTGTCTGCGCGTCAAGGACGGCGTCATCGAGCACATCATGCTCAACGAGGCTTGCTCGTCGGGCTGCGGCAGCTTTATCGAGAGCTTCGCCGTCTCTATGAACATGGACGTGCGCGCGTTCGCCAACGCCGCCATCCATGCCAAGGCTCCGGTCGACCTGGGAAGTCGCTGCACGGTCTTTATGAACTCGCGCGTTAAGCAGGCCCAAAAGGAAGGCGCCACGGTGGGCGACATCGCCGCCGGCCTGTCCTATTCCGTTATCAAGAATGCCCTGTTCAAGGTTATTAAGCTGCGCGACCCCAAGGAGATCGGCAGCCAGGTGATCGTCCAAGGTGGCACCTTTATGTCCGATGCCACGCTGCGCGCGTTTGAGCAGCTCACCGGCGTTCACGCCGTGCGTCCCGACATCGCCGGCTGCATGGGCGCCTATGGTGCGGCTCTGCTCGCCCGCGATCGCGCTGGCGCCGACGGCACTTCGACCATTCTTTCTGCCGAGGACATCGCACACCTCACCGTGACGCAAAAGCATGTCCGCTGCGGTCGTTGCTCCAACAACTGCCAGCTCACCGTCAACGACTTTGGCGGCGGCAGACGCTTCATTACCGGCAACCGCTGCGAGAAGGGCGCCGGCCACAAAAAGCAGAAGACCGAGGCCCCCAACCTCTTCAAAAAGAAAAACGAGTTGCTGTTTAACCGCGAGGTGCTGAGCCCCGACGAGGCCCCGCGCGGCACCGTGGGTATCCCGCGCGCGCTCAACATGTACGAGAACTACCCCTTCTGGCACGCGTTCTTTACGCGCCTGGGCTTTAGCGTGCAGCTGTCCGACCAGTCGAGCAAAAAGACCTACCAGGCGGGCATCGAGTCCATGCCGTCCGAGAGCGTGTGCTACCCGGCAAAGATGAGCCACGGCCATGTGATGAACCTTATCGACCGCGATGTCGACTTCATTTGGATGCCGTGCGTGCGCTGGGAGCGCAAGGAGGATCCGACGGCCGGCAACTGCTATAACTGCCCCATCGTCATGAGCTACCCCACGGCGCTGGCGCTCAATATCGACGAGATTCGCGAGCAGAACATCGAGTTCCTGTACCCGTTTGTGCCCTATCACGACAAGACCGAGCTCAAGCGCCGTCTGTACCAGGTGCTCGCCGTCGACCGTGTGGCCGATGCTGAGGCCGGTCGCGGTCGCGTACGCGGTCCCAAGATCACGCGCTCCGAGGTCGATGCCGCCGTCAACGCTGCCTTTGAGGCCGATGCGCGCTTCCACGAGGATATCCAGACCATGGGCGAGGAGGCCCTTAAGTGGGTCGAGGACCACGGCGGTCACGGCATCGTGCTCGCCGGTCGTCCCTACCATAACGACCCCGAGATCAACCACGCCCTGCCCGAGCTTATCTCGAGCTTTGGCTTTGCGGTCTTTACCGAGGATTCGCTCGCGCACCTGGTGAAGCCCGAGCGTCCCATCCGCGTCGTCGATCAGTGGATGTACCACAGCCGCCTGTACGCCGTCGCTCGTTTTGTGACGATGCGCAACGACCTGGACCTGATCCAGCTCAATTCTTTCGGCTGTGGTCTCGATGCCCTGACTACCGACCAGGTGCAGGAGATTCTGGAGGCCAGCGGCAAGATCTATACCGTGCTCAAGATCGACGAGGTGTCCAACCTAGGCGCCGCGCGCATCCGCATTCGCTCGCTCATGGCAGCGCTTAAGGACCAGGAGGCCGAGCGCTTGGCAGAGGCTACGGCCGCGGGCGAGACCTACGAGCAGGGTGACGCCGCGCCGGTGGCGCCTTCCACGGATGCCCCTGCGTTCGCGAGCCGTAAGTACACGTTCGAGGCG
>DBEXKF010000084.1:0-6469 GCA_048175045.1 Collinsella sp. | reverse complement strand
TAACGGATCAGGCAAGCGGTCGGGCCAACATGCGTCGACCGTCCTGCCCACTCCAGCAGTCCCACCCCGCGCGCGGCTAGCGACCGTCGCCGCCAAGCAGCGCCAGAACATCCTCGCGCGTGAACAGTGCCGACGAGATGCCGTCGCCGCCGAGCACGCTGTTGACCAGGTCGCGCTTGGACTCCTGCATCTGCATAATGCGTTCCTCGATCGTGTCCTTGGCGATGAGCTTGTACACGGTCACGGCATGTTGCTGGCCAATACGGTGTGCACGGTCAGTCGCTTGGTCCTGCGCCGCCACGTTCCACCACGGGTCGTAGTGAATGACCACGTCGGCAGCCGTCAGGTTAAGGCCCACGCCACCCGCCTTGAGCGAAATCAAAAAGACCGGCACCTCGCCCGCCTGGAACTGCGCAACCATCTTGGCGCGACTCTCTTTAGAAGATGCGCCCGTGAGCTTAAGGAAGGCGATGTCCTCCTTGGCCAGGCGCTTGCCGATGATATCGAGCATGCCCGTAAACTGGCTGAACAGCAAGATGCGATGACCGCCGTCGAGCGCGCCATGGACGAGCTCCATACACGTATCGAGCTTGGCGCTTCCCGCCGTGTAGTCCGCATAGTGCAGATGCGGATCGCAGCAGATCTGACGCAGCTTGGTGAGTTCGGCAAGCACCTTGAGCTTGTCTTTCTTAAACTCCCCGGCCTCGCGGTGCTGCACCTGCTGGGCGATGCGGTCTTGGTTGGCCAGATAGAGCTTGCGCTGCTCGCCGGTAAGCTGCGCCATCACCGTATCCTCGATCTTCTCGGGCAGGTCGGCCACCACGTCTTCCTTAACGCGCCGCAGCACAAACGGCGACACGAGCGCCTGCAGACGAGCGGCGCTGTCACCCTCGGCGTGCTCGACCGGGCTTTCGAAGCGCTTGGCAAACGACTCGCGCGTACCCAGAAGGCCCGGCATCAAAAAGTCGAAGATGCTCCAGAGCTCGGATAGGCGGTTTTCGATGGGCGTGCCCGTCAGGGCAAATCGCACGCCGGCCGGCAGGCGCTTGGCGGCGCGCGCCACCTGGGTGAGCGGGTTTTTAATGTACTGGGCCTCGTCGAGCACCACGCGAGCAAAGTCCTGCTCGATGTATTCGTCGATGTCGCGGCGCATGAGGTCATACGACGTCACGACCACGTTGCGCTCGGCCACGCCGGCGATCTGCACACGGCGTTGAGCCTTGGCGCCCACGATGGCGCACACATCAAGCGAGGGGGCAAAGCGCTCCAACTCGGCAGCCCAGTTGTACACAAGTGACGCGGGGCATACCACGAGCGTGGGCTTGGTGTCCCCCGCCTCCACGCGCGCCAAAATGTGCGCGATCATCTGCAGTGTTTTGCCCAGGCCCATATCGTCGGCCAAGATGCCGCCAAGGCCCAGGTGCTCAAGAGAGCCGAGCCACTGGTAGCCGTCAATCTGGTAGCCACGCAGCGTTGCCTTGAGCGAGGCCGGCACCGTAAAGTCCATCTTGCCGAGCGTGTCCAAGCGCTCGACGGTGCGACGGAATGCGGCGTCGCGATCGGCTTCGAGCGTGGGCGTGCGCGCGAGCATGCTGTCGACAAACAGGGTGCTCGACGCGGGAAGCGACACACCGTCGAGCAGGTCGACGGCATCGACGCCCAGGTCCTCGGCAAGACCAAACGCGGCACGAGCGCCCTCGTCCAGGCGCACGATATCGCCGGACGTAAGGCGAGCGAACGTCTGGTGGCGCTTATACGAATCGAGATAGATGGCAAGGTCTGCCGCCGAAAGGCCGCTTGCGCCCAGTTCGACGTCGAGCAAGTTGCTCTTGACGGTCGCACGCACCGAGAGCTTGGGCGCAGGACGGACCGAGATCTGGCGCAGGCGGTCGCTGAGCATGACCTCGCCCAGCTCGGACAGGGCAGACAGGCCCTCGGTCAGCAAGTGGAACAGGTGGGCGTCATCGCGTTCCTCAAACGCCAGACCGCCCTCGTAAAAGTCGAAATACAGGGCCGCCGTGTCCATAACGCGAAACTCTGCCACCTCGTCGCGCGGCGGCACGCCGGGGCGCTGCTCTTCGAAGGGGCTGCCCGGAGCACCCAAGCTAAAGAGATCTCCCGACCAGTCGCCGTAGGTAACGGTAATTTTGCAGGTCACAAGCCCGTCGTCGACACCGATTGCCATGGCAAAGCCCGCCTCGGGCGCCACGGTGTCGAGCACGGCGGGGGCGGTGAGGTCAGTGTATTCGCGCAGCACGGGCAGCGCCATGCGGCAGAACTCACCCACCTGGTCGGCAGCGATATGGACCGGCGTGCGGCAGGGCAACAAGTGCGATAGGAACGGCGCCGCATTTTGGGCAAACGCCGCGTCGGTACGGCGCGCGCGGCGCGTATCGACCAGATAGGCTGCGTCACCTGCGACAAAGCAGTACGTATCGGCCGGCAGGCGCAAGTCGTAGCTGCCCCCCGCCGCCGGTGCAATCTTGGCGGCAAGGAGCGGCGGGCGCTTAGCCGGGACTTCGCCCTCCCCCTGCGGCGACGGCTCGACTGCCACCTCGTAGGAGCGATGCGTCGTCGTCCCCCGCGACCAGGCAGGTTCAAAGGAAATGGTCCGGCCACGCAGCAGGTCCAGCACGGACACGACGGAATACTCGGATACCGGCAACTGACGCTCGGCGACAAAACCGTTGCGGGCAAAGTCATACGACGCCGAGCGCGAGCTCGTAATATCGCCTAGATAGGCGACCGTCATTGCGATAAAGTCGAGCAGCTTTGTCGACACGTCATCGAAAGCCTCGGGCACATGGACAAACGTGAGCTTCTTGCCGTACGAGAAGGTGCCGCCGCACACGTAGGCATCGGCCATGCCGTCGATATCCTTGACCACGTAGGACACCGAACCGCAGCGAATGCGGAACTCGAGCGCCCAGCTAAAGCGGTCGGCGAACAGCGGATTGTAGTACGGCACCAACGAGGGCTCCAACGCCGCTTTGGGGGCGTCGGGACCAACGGCACCGGCAAGCTTGCGGCGCATGCTCGCCAGCTCATCCATGCGCGCGTTCGAAAGATCGGAGAGCGCCGCCATGAGGCTGGGACTCGTGGGGACAGGTGCTGGGAAGGGAAAGTTGGGGTTGACCGTGGGCGTTGTAGGCGCGGGACGCGCGGACTGTTTGGGCTGAGCCGCAAACGTGCGAACCGGCGTGCGCAAACCTTCGACGGGCTCGGCACCGCTGGCGTCCAGGTACGCCAGCGCCGTGGCGATGGCGTGCTTGCACATGCCGGGGTAGCGATAGGCAGCGGGGCAATCGCAGTCGTAGTCGATCACCTCGTGCTCGTCCATGTCAAGCGCCACGTGCGTCTTGTACAGGTCGCCGCGCGAGCCGCGCACCGAGCCCTCAACCGTCACGTTTTTGGAGAAGCGCGAGCCGCTGTCCTCGATCGACAGAACGGCGCCGTTGAGCATGAGCGAACGCCCCTTCATAAAGGTTCCGCTCAACGCCGCCTCTTTGCGAAGCGCCTGCACAAACGTCCCCTGCGCCATCACTTCCTCCAATCTCACCCGGGGTAGCTTAGATAACCGTCACGCGGCCTTGGTTGCCGACGATGGCCTTTGCCTCTGCCAGCAGCGGAATCGAGCGTGCATTGACCTTGGCCGGCACCTCAGCGCGCAGCACGCGCCCGTCGACTTGCTCAATAAAGATCTCCACGCGGTCGCCGCCCGGGTTGGTGGTGAGCACCGTGGCCAGGCGCGCCATATTGCCCTGGCTAAAGCGGCTGTTGGGCACCATGACTTCAAAGACCTTGGGCTTGTTTTTCTCCTCGCTAAGCTCCAGCGGCACAATCTCCTGCGCGATGATCTGGTCGCCGCGGTCCGAGCGCTCGAGCTTGCCCTTAATGCGCACAAACGCGTCGGACAGCTGCGCGCCGGTCTCGGGATCGACCTCGCCGTACAGATACCCCTCGGCCTCCTTGTAGGTCTTGGGGAACACCACGACCGTGGCCTCGCCTTCCATGTCTTCGAGCTGCACGATGCCCATGGGGTCGCCGTTTTTGGTCACGCGCTTGGACACGCTCGAGACCATGCCGGCCCACCACAGCGCCTTGCCCTCGGGAATCTCCTGGTTGATGGTACCGCCCGTGGGGTTTTGCACTTCGTAGCCGGTGTCGATCTGCGAGAACGAGAAGTCGCGCGCCTTGGCTAGCGCATACTCAAACGGGCGCAGCGGGTGGTCCGAGACATAGATGCCCAGAACCTCCTTCTCTTGGCTCAGCTTAAGGTGGCGGTCCCACTCCTGGCCGTCCGGATCGGGCACGCTCACCTCAAAGCCCGAGCCCTCAACATCGCCGAACATGTCGAAGAACGACGTCTGGCCGCTCGCGCGATCCTTTTGGCGCTTCACGGCGGCATCGATGATGTTCTCGGGGTTGTTCTTGTCCACAAAGTGCATCATCTGGCGGCGCGGATACCCCGTGGAGTCGAAGGCGCCTGCCTTGATGAGCGATTCGATCACGCGACGGTTGGCCTGGCTCGAGTCCACGCGCTCGACAAAGTCGTGCAGCGTCTTAAACGGACCGCCCGCCTCGCGCTCGGCGATAATCGCCTGCGCCACGCCGGTGCCCACGCCGCGGATGCCGGCCAGACCAAAGCGCACGCCCTCCTTGGTAGCCGTGAACTCGGTACCGGACTCGTTGACATCTGGCGAAAGCACGGGGATGCCGTCGTGACGGCATGCCGAGACGTAGTGAACGATCTTGTCGGTCTTGCCCGTATAGGACGTCAGAACGGCCGCCATGTACTCGTGCGGATAATGCGCCTTGAGCCACGCCGTCTGCATAACCAGGATGGCGTAGCCAGCGGAGTGCGACTTGTTAAAGGCGTAGGACGCGAACTCGAGAACATCGTCCCAAATCTTCTGGGCGACCTCGCGCGTGTAGTTGTTCTTGATAGCGCCGTTCATCCAGTGGTCGTAGGTGGTCTCGTCCGAGCCATCCTCCCAGTGGAGCACCGTCGACGTGAGCAGCTTGATCTTTTTCTTAGCCACGGGCTTACGGATACGCGAGTCCGATTCGCCCTTGGAGAAGCCGCACATCTCAACGGAGATGAGCATAACCTGCTCCTGGTAGACCATGGTGCCGTAGGTTTCGCCCAGGATGTCGTCCAGGCGGTCGTCGTAGGAGACCGCCGGCTCCTTGCCGTTCATACGGTTGATGTAGGACGAGACCATGCCGGCGCCCAGCGGGCCCGGGCGGTACAGGGCGATCAATGCTACGACATGCTTGTACTCGGTGGGCTTCATGTTCTTGATCGTAGCCGTCATGCCGGCGGACTCGACCTGGAAGACGCCGGCGGTGTGGCCGGAACCCATGAGCTTAAAGATCTCGGGATCGTCAAAGGGGATCTCTTCCTCTTTGATGTCGATACCGAAGTTCTTTTTGATGTTGGCCTTGGCCTTGGAGATAACCGTCAGCGTGCGCAGGCCCAAGAAGTCCATCTTGAGCAGGCCCATGTCGGCAACGGTATGGCCCTCGTACTGGGTAATCTCGACGCCGCCCTTGGTGTCGAGCTTGGTGGGCACGTGCTCGTTGACGGGGTCACGGCAGATCAGAACGGCGCACGCGTGCACGCCCTCGCCACGGGTGAGGCCCTCGATCGAGAGCGCCGTGTCGATGATGCGGCGGGCGTCGTCGTCCTTTTTATAGGCCTCGGCAAAGTCGGGGTTAAACAGATCCTCTTTGCCGGGTTGCTTGTCGAGCACCTGCTTGAGCTTGACCTTGGGGTCGCTCGAGACCATCTTGGACAGACGCTGGCCCATGTAGACCGGGTAGTCCAGAACGCGCGCGGCATCGTTGATGGCCTGCTTGGCCTTGATGGTCGAGTAGGTGATAACGTGGGTGACCTTCTCGGGGCCGTAGAGCTGGCGAACGTGCTCCACGACCTCGAGGCGCCGCTCATCGTCGAAGTCCATATCGATATCGGGCATCTCGGTACGCTGCGGGGACAGGAACCTCTCGAACATCAGGCCGTTCTCGAGCGGGTCGAACGCGGTGATGTTCATGGCGTAGGCGACGATAGCGCCGGCGGCCGAGCCACGGCCGGGGCCGACGCCGATGCCGTTGTCTTTGGCCCATTGCACGTACTCGGCAACGATGAGGAAGTAGGCGGCAAAGCCCTTGTCGCAGATGACCTTGTATTCGTACTCAAAGCGCTCTTTGATGTTGACGCCGCCGATCTCGCGCGTGGCCCAGTCGTCACCGTAGTGCTGGCGCAGGCCCTTCTCGCACTCGCGGCGGAACTGGCTCTCGTGCGTCTCGCCGGGATCGAGCAACGGGAAGCGCGGCAAGATGATGGAGTCCCAGTCCAGCTCAACGTAGCACTTGTCGGCAATCTCGAGCGTGTTGTCGCAGGCCTCGGGGCAATACGGGAACATCGCCCGCATCTCCTCCTCGGTCTTCATGTAAAACTCCGAGC
>DBEXKF010000083.1:0-7973 GCA_048175045.1 Collinsella sp. | reverse complement strand
CGTTAGGAATCTTATACAGATTCACGAGCTCGTCGATGAGCACCAGCATGCCCTTGTAGCCGCTGCAGACCAAAAAACGTGCGATGAGCTTGACATAGTCGTACCAGTCGTCGTCGCTGATGATGGTCGAGGAGCCTAGCTCGGCGCGCGCCTCGCGCTTGGTGCGGTATTCGCCGCGAATCCATTTGGTTACGCGGCTCATGGCGTCTTCGTCACCCTCCGAGACGGCCGTGCGATAACGGCGGAGCATGCGGACAAAGTCAAAGCCGTGGACCATCTCTTCGAGTGGAGCGAGTTGGGCATTAACGGCAGACTCGTCGGCATCGGCACACGAGGCGACCCAGCGATCCAGGATAAGGTTGAGCGCGCCGCCCTCGGGGCGCGTCTTGGTCGATATGTTGCGGATGAGCTCGCGATAGGTGGCGAGGCCCTGGCCCTGGCCGCCCTGTAGGCGGCGCTCAGGGGAAAGGTCGGCATCGGCGACCACAAAGCCCTCGCCCATGGCATGCGTTCGGATGGTCTGGAGCAAAAAGCTCTTGCCGGCGCCGTAGCGACCGACTAGGAAACGGAAGCTTGCGCCGCCGTCGGCGATGAGACTCAAATCGGTGAGCAGAGCACGGATCTCGACCTCTCGCCCCACGGTGATATAGGGAAGGCCGATGCGCGGGACAACGCCGCCCTTGAGCGAGTTGAGAATGACGGCGGCGACGCGCTTGGGCACGCGGGGTGCTGCGGGTGCGGTATCACTCATGATCTAGGTATCCTCTCACGTCTGCTACGTAGTCCTCGATAATTTGCGGTCCTGCTGAGCCAAATTCAATAATAGTGTCGCCCACCAGGTCAAAGAGCGCTTCGTTGATGCTATCGACGAGCATGTCCTCGCTCTTGCCCGACTGTTCCACGGCCGATGCCGTCTGCGCTGCGTTTTGCTCGAGGAGTGCTCGAAGATAGGCGTCTGCGGCTGAATCGAGTGTGGACGCGCTGTTAACGGGCGTGGGTACTGGTGCGAGGAGCGGGGCTACGACGCCAAACTGCTCGGTGGAGATGGTCGGCTCGCTAGCCTCGCCCTGCTGCATGGCCGTCGAGACTGGTTCGGCGATCGTGTCGGCCACGGGCTCGGCTTCCCGTCGCTCGGCAACTGCCACCTCGGCATCCGCAAACGTGCCGTCCTCGCGTTCCTCGTCGATCAAAAGCGCTTCGCGCGTTTGCACGGCGGCGCTCCGAATGTGTCCCAGCTGACTCAGATCGATATCGATCTTGACGGGCTGGTGTGCGGCGTCCCACGAAAGCCATGCCACAATCTCGTCATCGATAATCTTGGCCAGATATTTGGGGACCTTTTCTTCCTTAAGGGGATGGGCGGGGTCCAGCGCCAGGCGCAGGCGTTGGTCGCAGGCGCGCATCATTTCACCGAGCTTGCTACTCTTTTGCCTACTGCTATGGATACGCATGCATTCCCAAAAGCCGTTTTGGCAACGGTAGATATGGATAGGATCCAGGCGGTATTCGCAGTCCTCGTGGCGCTCGGGCGCAAAGAATACGGCCGAGGCAAACATGGTGTAGGGCATGGCCGTCTCCTCCCCAAATAAACTCGCCACGATGCCGGTCTTTCGGTGCGTGTCATAGTAGCGCGCCATGCGGACATACACGGCGCATGCCACGTGGCGCAGATCGCGGTGGTGGCTGCGGTCGAGCCGCGAGCTACTTAGGTTGTACGTGGAGAGGGCGTTGATGGCGGGCATGAGTCGCTCCTCGCGCACCTCATCGGGCGGAAGGGGGAGCGTGGGCTCGGAGGTTTTGCGACGCGTAGGGGTCTGGCCGGACGGCGCCGGTGCTGGTACAAGGTCTCGTGCCGCGCGCCGCAGCTCGATAAGGGCGTAATCGAACATGACGGTTTTAGAATCACGAAGCAGCTTGGGGTCGAGCCCGTGGAACACGGCGTAGTCCTGCAACCACACGCGTGCAAACCGGTCGATGCCGGGCTCGAAGGCGCGGTAGGCATCCCAAAAGGCCTTGATCTTGTTAAAACCATCGAGCGGGTCATCTACGCCAATGCCGCAAATCAGCTCATAGAGATACAGAAAGGCAAAGGACGTAGACGTTTCCTCGACGGTTCCGCGGCGCACTTGGGCACGCCAGGTAAAGTAGCCGCGCAGCTGCCGGTCGCTCATGGCGTTGTAGGTGGGAAAGTACGACTTAAAGGTGCCGTTGTAGGGGCAGTCGTCCTCGAAATCGGCCATCAGCAAGCCTTGGCGGTAGAAAAGCTCGGCCTCCGATAGCCAGCGGCCCGCGCCGCCCTTGGGGTCTTCTTGCCAACGCGATATCTCACGCATTTTGCGGTACTGGTCGGGGAGGAAGTTCTGCATCTGTCGGCCGGTCTTGAGAATCGGCTCGTCTGCGTAGACTTCATGTGAGAAACGGGCGGACTGATGGGTCCGGGCCTCGGCCATAATGCGCTCGATGAGCATCTTGATGTCCTGGTCGGCCACCGCTTCTCCTCTCCTAACGCAGTTTCGGTGGCCTCATATCATAGCACAGCATCAAACAAGTGTTCGAGATACTGCTGCGTAGATAGATTTAGAACAGGAGGGCGTAGATGACGGCGATGACGACGGAGGGGAGCATATTGGCCGTGCGGAAGGTCTGAGGACGGATGAGGTTGACGCCGACGCAGAAGATGAGCATGGAGCCTACGAGCGAAAGACTGTCGAGGGCTGCCGTGGTCATGATGGGGGAGAGTGCGCCGGCAAACAGCGTGATCGTCCCCTGGAACACGGCGACGGGCAGGGCGGAGAAAATGCAGCCGCGGCCAAGCGACGCCGTCATGGTGCAGACGATGATGCAGTCCAATGCGCCTTTCAGGGCAAGCGTTGACCAGTCACCGAGCAGACCGTCCTGGATCGATCCCACAATGGCCATGGCGCCGATACACACGGTGAGTGAAGTCGAGACAAAAGCGTTGGTGAACTCGTTATCGCCCTCACTGCCAGTCTTGCGTTTGAGCCATTCGCCAAGGTTCTCGATGGCGGCTTCCAAGTTGACGGCCTCGCCGATGAGCGAACCGAGCGCAAATGAGACGATGAGCATGGTGGTACCGGTGGTCGCTAGCGCTTTTCCATCGATGATGAGCATCTTTTGCATGGTGCCGCCCAGGCCGATAAACAGGACGCACAGCCCCGATGCTTTCATGAGCGTGTCTTGGATGCGCGGTGTAATGAAGCGACCGCCCGCTAATCCCAAAAGACCGCCCGCAACTAAAAGCACAACGTTGATGATTGTTCCCAAGCCCGGCATGAGCCCTCCTGTATTGATGCCAACGTGGCAATCGTAGCAGAACGAAATGCGAGGCACATCGCGACTCATCTAATACGTTATATAAGTGGTGTTAGGAATGATGCGCAGCATTTAAGCCTCAGGTGGTTGTCGGGACGTAGGGATAGTAGTCAAAGCGCAGTGTCATAAGCCGCTGTGGGGATTCAATAGCCGCGGCGATGATATTGGCATCGCGGGCACGATCAAACCCTTCGAGTTCGATCTGATACGAGACGTCTTGCATAATGTCCAGACGTCGCCAGGCTAGGAGTGTGTCGCCATCGAATTCCAAGGTCTTGCCTCCGTCTGGGGCAACGGCGTATAGACGCAGTTTAGCAGTGGTTGCAGGGTCGACAACCGTGACCTTTTTAATTTCGTTTCGAGTATTCTTGGCGCCCAACAAGGTGAGCAGTGTTGGGGCCACGACCTCGCCCGATGGCAAAAAGACGACTTCGATGGATTCAGGAAATGCGATGATGGCCGACTTGCGGACGGGCTGATTGGCGGCGGCAATTTCGATGTTCGCAGCATCGATGACCTCTGTGTGGTCGAGCGCGGCAAGCACGCAGCAGTTACCTTCATCGATCTCCTGAGGATCAGCAAGCCCCAGACTGTCCGCGAGCTCGGGGTCGTGTGGATCGGTAGCGGGCGCATTCGGTGGGTCGAAAGAAGCTGGGACGCTGTTTGTCGGTGACGGCGCGTCGCCCGCACCTGCTTCTTTGTCCGCGCTCTCTTCTTGTATGGTTGCGTTGATGGGTTCGTCGTTTGGGGGGAGCGTCTTGGCGTCAAGCGCGGAGGGGAGAATTCCGATGGCTCCGGATCCGTTCCACTCCATTTCGAGAAGCGCCGGGTCGGCAAGAATGCGTTGCCTGCTTTGCGCGTGGGCATCGATTTCAATAGGGCCTGCCTCTATCCCTCGTGTAAGGCTGAGTGATCCGGCTGGCTTCTCGAAATGAGCGTCTGTGTCTTTGGTGCTGACGGCGTAGAACAGCAGGGACGCTTCTCCCGCCGCGATGGCATCGGTGTCGGCTTTGGTCAGCCGCAACGATGCCGTGAATGAGAGGGTGGGCTGCGCATCGTCTGCATTCGCGGCGGCGCAGCCCAGACATATACCGCCTCCTTTCTCGAAAAACGTACCGTCGAAGGCGACCTTCGCTCCGTTCGCCGAGTCATCGATCGAAGCGATGTCGATGCGCAGCTCTAAATTGCATGGATCGCCATCTGCATCGAGCACAACCGAGCGCCACGTGCAGACGGCGCACCCCGCCTGGGAGCCGTTTGCCTTGTTCGAACGATTGATATCCACGACTATCGAGCCGTCCGTATTACGACGAAGGCATCCCGAGGTCGAGATTGCGGCCTGTGCGATCGAAAAACGCTTGCACGCAATGGCGCTCGACGGATTTGGTGCGGAACTTAGGGCTGCTGGTAAGGAGTCTGCCATGACGGGAGTCGCCCAAGCGGCGACAGGCGTTCCGGTTGCGAGCGCGCCGCAGAGTGCGACGACGGGCAAAAGGTTCTTCGATGCCATGGGGTCTCCTTAGCTAATTTAGTGCGGCCTGTCCGTGTTTTGTTTCTGGCTGCGTTTGATGTGTAGACCGAGGCCGGCGGTTCCCGCGCCTGCTGCTGTGGCGCCTGCCGCCAAGAGCCATCGCCTGTCGCCTGTCTGCGCCAACGGTTCCTCGCGGTCGCCGCGGTTGAGCTCCGAGAGGTCGACCGTCACTTGCGTGGCGGCCTGCGCTTGTTCTTGCTGGGCAAAGGCCATGGCTGGCCCAAACGCTAGGATGCTGACGGCGGCGGCCAGGGCGACGGCCTTATGCCGTGTGCGCACCGGGCTCGACCGTCCAGGTGATCGTTGCAACCTGATCGCCTTCGCCGGTTACGCGGAAGATGTCGCGCGTGACGCGGGCGACGTTTCCGCTTGTCTTGAGCTTAATTTTGTCCGTGCCGCCGGCAATGCCCTGGTAGCCCATGTCGAAGGCTGCGTTCTTGGAAAGATCGAGGCCCGTCCCCTGCATTGCGGCGCTGGCGTTCTGGAATGCTCCGTCGGGGCCGACCTTAAAGTCGATGGAGTTCTGCGCGGTTCCGGCCTTGGCGTCGGCGGCAATGGTCCAGGTGTTCATGGCGTCGATCTTCATGTTGGTGACATGGATGCCGTAGGCCGAATGATTGTCGATGGTGGTCGCGTCTTCTGAGGGGCCCTGAAGCGTGCCGTCGGCCTTGGCGACGAAGGGAATAACCGTCGGAACTTTGAACTCAACGTTGTCGATCTCGGTCCTGACCATTACCTTCGTGGTTCCAACGCGCCCGGCCGCCATAGCTGGCGTCGGGGCGGCGCCCATTGCGAGCGCGAGCGCGAGCCCTGCGCCCACGACGAGCGCTCTGGCTCCGTTCATGTTCCTGGTGATGTCCATGGTCGTTCCTTTCTATTCGCCGCGGGCCGTCCCCGCGATGATTGGACGAATGCTGGTGAATTGCGTGCGGTGCCGCGTCGGCCGGAAAGCTAGTTCTCGGCTTGCTCAACCCGTACCTTGACACGTGTCGGATTGCCGTGGCTGTCGAGGGTCTTGGCATCGAGTGCCTGGATCTCGATATACGCTTCACCTTCCTCGATGTCGCCGGCGGGGCACGTCTCGATTGTCTTGCCGGTCTCGACCACACCGGATTCGTACATGGTCTCGTCGTTTTGGATGACGCGGAATCGCTGGGGAAATTTATTGTCTTGGACGTTTTGCACGTTGACGCGCAGCTTGCCGTCCTCCTGCAGCTGAGCGACCGGTGCGACCGAAATCGTCATCATGTTGTCGCGGACGATGGCGTCGAGCTCATCTTGGATTTCCTGACGCGTTTTGCCCTCGGCCGTCGTAACCGAAGCGCCCGCCTCGGGTACGGGCTGCGACTGCCAAGCGTATAGTCCTACGGCGACAAGGGCGCAGACGATGGCCAAGCAGGCAACGATGAGCTTCTTGCGACGACCCAGGCCTGCAAAGCGGGGTGGCTTCTTCGCGCTCATGCGGCATCCTTGGCGGTATAGATGCGCGCAAAGGTGGACGGGTCCGCTCCAAAGAGCATGTGAAGCATCAGACGGCGCGAGTAGACGAGCTCTTCGAAGTCGGGAGGGAGCTCGATGTCGTGGATATGCGCGATGTGGTGGGCGAGCGCCGAGAACGACTCGGGGTCGCAGATCACATCGGTGGTAACGTGGTAGACCGTCGTATCGGGGAATGCCTCTTCGTCGAAAGGCAGGAGATGGGGATCGTCGTCGACTTCGATGGCGATGCCGTACTGGGGCCAGTAATATGCCATGGGAACCTCCCTGCTTCTGGGCCAAAACTTCTATCGGTTTTGGCTGTCGACGCCGACCGTATCAGCCGTTACTTGACCAATTTCTGACCAAATGCTTGACGGATTGGCGTCTCCGCAGGTAAAAGGCGGCAAAAAATACTCCAACTTTTTTCGAGCGACAATCGCGCGGTCGGCGACGGCGGGGCCATATGTGTCAAAAGCATCGTCTGCCGAGGAAATCAAGCCGATCGCCGAATTGCACGAACGTAAAAATCGCCAATTATGGAGACGGTCTCGAACACGTCGACGAAACGATGCGGTAATATCTCCCTGCAAACACTGTAGTTAGCTAAAGGGGGAGTTCGCGTGCCTGCAACCATCAAGCCCTTCACCGACGAGTTCGAAGAGTATGGCCGCGATGAATCTCGCGCATCGGGCGAGGCCTCGAGCATCTCGTTTCCGACGACGGAAAACGAGGTCCGTGCCATTTTGAAAAAGCTCCATGCCGAGCGTGTTCCGGTAACGGTTCAGGGCGCCCGAACCGGCCTTGCCGCCGGTGCCGTGCCCCACGGCGGGCATATCCTCAATACTTCCCGTATGAATCGCTACTTGGGCCTTCGCCGCGATGAACAAGGCCAATTTCTGCTGCGCGTGGAGCCGGGCGTTGTGCTTTCGGAACTGCGCAAGCAGCTGGGCAAGAAGGTGCTGCCGACCGCTGGTTGGGACCAGGCATCGCTCGAGGCCTACGAGGAGTTCCAAGAGGCCCCCGAGCAGTTTTTTCCCACCGATCCCACCGAGGCATCTGCCTGTCTGGGCGGCATGGCGGCATGTAACGCCTCCGGTGCCCGCAGCTACGCCTACGGCCCCATGCGCCCACATATCACGGGACTCCACGTCGCGCTGGCTGATGGCGATTTGCTTGAGCTTCAGCGCGGCGAGGCTTTTACCCAGGGTCGCCATCTGTCGCTCGTGACGGCAGAGGGCCGCGCGCTCGAGCTCGACCTTCCCGACTACACCATGCCCAAGACCAAAAATGCTTCGGGCTATTTCGTTGCTGACGATATGGATGCCATCGATCTGTTTATCGGTGCGTGTGGCACAATCGGCGTCATCACCGAGCTCGAGATTGTCCTGCAGGCGGCGCCTGCGGTCGTTTGGGGCGTGAGCTGCTTCTTTGACAGCGAAGACAAGGCCGTGTCCTTCACCGATTCTGTGCGTCCCGTCCTGTCCCATGCGGCTGCCATCGAATATTTCGATGCGGGCGCCCTGGATATCCTGCGTCGCCAGCGCGAGCAGTCGACGGCGTTTGCCTCGCTGCCGGCGCTCGACAAAGACGCCAAGGTCTGTGTCTACGTGGAGCTCGACTGCGACGACGA
>DBEXKF010000082.1:0-2790 GCA_048175045.1 Collinsella sp. | reverse complement strand
ATCCAAGCCTCACGACACGTCGGCGGCACCGGCACCAGCGGAAACATATGCCGCACGATAATATTCCGCTCGCGCGACGTCAGCTCAAAATCTTCCTCCGCACGTGCCAGGGCAAAAAACGGATGCCGAAATCCGTGCAGTCGATGGCTCGGGTCGGGGTCGTGCCAATCGTAGAGAAAGTAATCGTGTAACAGGGCTCCGCGCAGCAGCGAGGCACGGTCGACCGAAATGCCAGCACGGCCCAAGCGCTCGGCAAAGGACAGGCTCGCCCGCGCGACCGAAGTCACATGTGCATAGACCGTCACGTCACCATGCTGGATAAACTCGTGCGTCAGGTCCAAGCGGCCTGCCTGGGCCAGCTGGCGGGCGGCATCGTCGACCTCGCGCGCGATTTTCTCGGCACGAACGGCACTGGACATGCTGCCTCCTTCCAGCGGCTCACGGCGGCAAACCACGGACTGCACGCATTGAATAAAATCATCATCGAATTTACTAGTATGGCATCGGACAAAACGTTTTGCCCCGCCAGTTGGCGAATTACCGCGCCGCCGTCACATATCAAACGCCAAAATGTGCGAGACTGTTTTGTGCAATTGTGCCGGCCGAGGGAGCACCGGCGCTCGATTCGCATGGAGTAACCCACAACGATGCTGCTTACGCAAACGACAACGCCCGAGGACGTCAAGGCTCTTAATCGCGCCGAGCTCCCGCAGCTCTGCGACGAGATTCGCCACGCCATCCTCGAAAGCTCCGCCGCTGTCGGCGGACACGTTGCCCCCAACCTGGGCGTCGTTGAGCTTACGGTTGCGCTTCATCGCGTGTTTAACTCCCCCATCGACAAGATTGTCTTTGACGTGTCGCACCAGACCTACGCCCACAAGGCGCTGACTGGGCGCGCGTACACCTATATCGATCCGGAGCGTTATGGTGAGGCTTCTGGCTTTGCCAATCCCGACGAGTCCGAGCACGACCTGTTTGCCATGGGGCATACCTCGACCTCGGTGAGCTTGGGCTGCGGCCTTGCCCACGCGCGCGACCTGGCGGGTGACACGTATAACGTCATTACCGTTATTGGCGACGGTTCGCTTTCGGGCGGCCTGGCGTTTGAGGGCTTTAACAATGCCGCCGAGCTCGACAGCAACCTGATCATCATCGTCAACGATAACGACCAGTCCATTGCCGAAAACCACGGTGGCCTCTATCGCAATCTGGCCGAGCTGCGCGCCAGCAACGGTACCTGTGAGCGCAACATTTTCCGCGCGATGGGGCTCGACTACCGCTACCTGGACGCCGGTAACGATGTGTTGGCCCTAGTCGACGCGCTGCAGGAACTGCGTAACATCGATCACCCCATCGTGCTGCACGTCTCCACCGCCAAGGGTAAGGGCTTTAAGCCGGCCCAGAGCGACCCGGAACGCTGGCACCACGTGGGTCCGTTTGACATGGCGACTGGACGCAAGCTCTGCCCGGGCCATCCGAGCGAGCCCGCACCGCGCACCTATGCCGACATAACGGGCGAGGCCCTGAGCACTGCCATTGAGCGCGATCCGCAGGTTGTGGGCATCACGGCCGCCACACCCTACATCATGGGTTTTACACCCGAGCTTCGCGCTGCCGCCGGCAAGCAGTTTGTCGACGTGGGCATTGCCGAGGAGCATGCCGTGACCTTTGCCACCGCGCTTGCACGCTCGGGCGCCAAGCCAGTCTTTGGTGTGTACGGCACGTTTTTGCAGCGCGCCTACGACGAACTGTGGCACGACCTGTGCCTCAACGACGCCCCCGCAACCATCTTGGTGTTTGGCGCGTCGATCTTTGGCACCACATCCGAGACGCACCTCTCGTTCTTTGATATTTCCATGCTGGGCGCTCTTCCCAACATGCACTACTTGGCGCCGGTCTGCATGGAGGAATACCTGTCCATGCTGAGCTGGTCGCTCGACCACCGCGAGCATCCCGTGGCGATTCGTGTACCTGGTATTGGCCTGGTGAGCCGTCCCGATCTGGCGCCTGCCGAGGACACCGACTATAGCGCCGTTCGCTACAACGTGGTGCGTCAGGGCCGCGATGTGGCCGTGCTTGCGCTCGGCGACTTCTTTGAGTTGGGCGAGCGCGTGGCAAACCGCTTGGCCGCCGAGTACGGCATCGAGGCCACGCTCGTCAACCCGCGCTTTGCAACCGAGCTCGATCGCGAGTTCCTCGACAGCCTTGCCGCCGAGCATCGCGTTGTCGTCACCCTCGAGGACGGCGTCTTGGACGGCGGCTGGGGTGAGCGCGTGGCATGTTATCTGGCATGCACGCCGTTGCGCACGCGCACCTTCGGCATCGCCAAGGGCTTCCCCGACCGCTACGACCCCAACGAACTGCTCGCTCAAAACGGCATGACGGTCGAGAACATGGCCGCCGAAGCCGCAAGACTACTCAACGAGTAAGAAAACCTCCGCAAGGGAAGCATCCCTGCGGAGGTTTTTGTTTTCGCGACGCGATTATCTCAATCTGTAACATCCAGGGCCCGAATTCCCGTCTAACTGTTACAGATCTAGACAAGACGTCTTAGTCCCTGACCTTTGTCTCAATCTGTAACAGATAGAGACCTTTTAGCCGTCCAGATGTTACAGATTGAGACATTCGAATTCCCCTGAAGAGAAAATCTCGATCTGTAACAGTTAGAACCCATTTCCTCGTCTACCTGTTACAGATTGAGACAAAGCAGCGAGGCAGGCCGTCACATCTGCAAGAACCACCACAAAGGTGCCTGTCCTTTTTTGATAGGTAGAATTACCCATAAGGCAA
>DBEXKF010000081.1:0-10705 GCA_048175045.1 Collinsella sp. | reverse complement strand
AATTTGAGTCTGAACCGTCGCCGAGGCATCGGCAGAGCTCTCGTCACCTTCCCCGCCCGGCGCCACAGCGTGCGCCAGCACGATGTCGGGCACCACGCGGTCGAAGCGCGCGACAGCGCCGGCAAAGATCATGACGTTGTACACGATGAGTGCCAGCACCAGCAAAACGGGCGTAACCACTGCCATCTCCACCGTCGCTTGGGCGCGCTCCTCGCGCAGACGCATGCGAATACTCATTACGACCCACCGCCCAGAGCGCCAACCAGTGTCGCGACATCGACGGTGAGTGGGATGGAGCCGCCGCCGGGCAGAGGAATCTCCGCAAGCGTGAACACCGTACCGCTAATGGTGCGTTCGACTTGATATTCCAACGCCTCGCAAAGCGCCTTGGGATCGGTCACGCCCAACGGAATACTTCGCAGTTTGTCTTGCGCTTGAGAGAAACCGGCAATGTCAGACCCCGGACTCTTAATGACGTTGGCAGAATCGGTCAGCACTGGCTTTCGCAGGCGCAAGTCGCACGGCTCCAGACCCAACGCCGCCACGGACGCCGAAACGGTATCGCCGAGCCACGATGCGATGGAGCCCAACGCGCCACTGCCCCCTCCTAGGTCTTTAATCATCTCGTCCATAAGCTCGTCGGCCGAACCTTGGATGTCTCCGTATCCCACAAGCAGCCGTCCCCAAACATCCATGACGCCATCGAGTACGCCGGCAACGCCGCCCGAGCGTTCCTTCAATGTTGAGAAAAATCGCGAAAGCACGTTGTTTTGCGCCGTCGCCTCATCGGGCGCCAACACCGCGGCAGAGATGGCACCGCGATCGCCAAGCCTGACTGCCGTGTTAAACGAAGAGTTGAGCTCATCGGGGCTCGAAATGGCACCCGAAACCGCAAGGGCAACCACGCCGTTGCGGCCGGGCGGGGCGATACGCGGGCGCTCGCCGGAAAGCTCCTTGATGGCCTGGTCAAACGCATTGCCCGCACGGTCGGCCTCATCCTCGGTCTGACGCTCAAGTTCGAGTTCTTTGTTGCGGCAGTCGACGTAGTCTTCCAGAGCCTCTTTGAACTTATCGAAGTGGTACTCGAAGCCCCTTTCGACAGAAGTCGTTGCAATCGCAACGTACCCTAAAGACGACACACCGAAATGGCATTCGCTACACGTTTCGTGACCGTCAAAATCTGCGACGGACGCCAGCCCACCCGGCTTTCCTTTTTTGTAATTTGGACAGTCAGTCCCATAATGCAAATAGGTAACTTTATCTACTTCACTCGTGGGCCAGCGCGCATCGGTATAGAGCTCAGTCGTCCGCGCCTCATCTGGATTTCGCGGAAGGAAAGGGATGTGGACGGAAACTTTGCCGTCCTCTTCAGTTATATATGCCCGCTCGACTTCTTCGCTCGCATAAGCGAAGAACACCTTTCGTGCAGCAGAATCTGCCTGTTTTTCCGGACCCTCGCCAAGCGGTTTCTCATTTGCCAGGCGCTGGCGATAGTAGGCCTTCGCGCGATCGAACGCCACTTGCGGTTCCCACGTAACGCTCGAAGCGTAATGCGGATTTTGAGCACCAGAGAGATCCGTTAGACTTTTCGCACGCTCCCACATGCAAGAACAGCTGCTGACCGAGCCCTTGTCAGACCCACCACAATCCGCCAGCCAAGCGCGCTCTTTAGCCTTCGCCGTGTCCTCAGAAGCCTTCCGCAGCTCCTCGGCCGCACGCTCTAAATCATCTGATGTGTCTTTAATGGCATCGGTCGAGATCTCGGACCCCTCGAGCGCAGCGAAGTCCGACTCGGATGTCCTGGGCACAGCAAGCGCCGTACCGGTATAGGTCACACTATCGGTATCCTGCGCCGACACCGCCTGCGTGGCACGCGCGGCAATCAGATACGGCAAAGCCGTCTCGATTTTCTGTAAGCCTTCCGATGCGCTTTTGGCAAACTTGTTGCGCGTTTTAATGATCTCAATCCCGGTGTCGACCATATTGCCGGCAACTGGTTCGGCACCCGGGATGAGGATGGCGACCAGGCCCGTCCCGATCGTGGCAAACCCCGCCAGCCCCAGACTCAAGATGCTCGCATCAACCACCGTGGCAGCCGTGTGATAGGACGACACTACGTTGGCACCCGCCAGCGCGCCGCTATCGGCCGCCACCTGGGTATCCCCGGCACGCGACATGCTCCATATCGCCGCCGTCGACGAAAACAGCAGCGTGAGCACCACCAAGATGACCACCGCAGAGGAGAGCGTGGTATAGGCACCGTCTTCGATAAACAGGTCGATACCGGCTCGACCCATAAAGCCGCCTCGCTTGCGATGGCAGCTCGGACGGTGCGTCAAAACGCGTCTAGACCAGAAACGCTTAATCCCATGCAGCAATCCACGAATCATAATCTCCCTCCAGCCATTCGGGACGCGATTGATACGAGACATCGACTTTGAGCTCAACGTAGCCGCCCTCGGCGGTACCACCCATAGCCTGTGCAAACGCACCGATCACAGGCAACGGCTTGACCTCGCCGGAAACGGACACGGACGAGACGCCACCCGCACCGGCCCGGCCAAGCTCGATATCCCACGACAACGGCCCGCCGGCATGAAAGATCGAAACGTTGGGCACTGCGGTAAGCCGGCGGCGGGTGAACTCCTTAAGATCATCGTCCTCCGCCGTCGTCGTGGTCATGAGCCGCGCGGTCTCGGCGGCGGCAGACTCCATGACCGCGCGCGTATAGAGCAGGCACACCGGTTGCAGTGCGAGAAGGATGAGCGTCAGAAACGTCGGCAGCAAAAAAGCGGACTCGACCGTAGACTGCGCCCGGTCCTCACGCGCGATATCAATACAACGCGATGTCCTTAGCGCCCGCAGCGGCGTCGATAACCGGCATCGAGGCAACGCCATGGGATGCCGCCCGCTCAACCAGCGCCGCCAAGCGCCCATCGGTGCCAGCACGCCAAAGCCCCGCGATCGCCAGCACGATCGATAACAGCGCCACCGTGACGATGGCGTATTCGACCGTTGCCTGGGCAGACTCCTCGCGCAGGACGTCATGCATTTCACGACCCCTCCTTTGAGTTCGATGCCTGCGGGCTCAGGCGGATCACGCGCAGGCGGCACGAGGCATCGCCGGCATCCGCAGCAACCGTCACCATATCGACCCAGCCACGTCCATCGCGCACGATGGCGCCCCATACGTTGCCCTTAATATCGAGATAGCCGCTCAGGGCGAGCTGGGCCGTTGGCACCTCGCGGTAGGCGCGTAACATATCCGCCGCTGCCTCGGTCATCGGTCGGTCCTCGGACCATGCAAGCCGGACCGCAATCGCGTTGCCCTCAGGCGAATCCGTCGCAGCGGCAGACCGCTTGTCGAGCGTCCGCAGAAAGGTTTGCGCCGTGACAGCGACATCCGAATCGTCCGCATCTCGCGTCTCATCTTTTTGAGACGCCACCGCCGAATCTGAGCCCGAATCGGAGGCGGCCCCAGGACGCTGCTGCCGCGCGGCGTTAAGCCCCCAAAGCACCGCCGCTATCGCCACGACCAGGCAAGCAAACACCAGCAGTACCCCGATGGGGCGCTCGCCCTCTACAGGCTGTTGATGCCCTCGCTGATAGCGTTCCATAGATCTTGGACCTTGCCCTTAAATGCGACGATGGCGATAATCGCGATCACCACGAGCACGCCGACCAAGATGGCATACTCGGTGGTACCCTGTGCGCTCTCCTCCTGCAATAGCTCCCTGGCGCACTGACGAACATGTGCCGCCCGGCAAAACGCCCAGCCCTGGACCTTGCCAGCAGCATCAGTCATCGTGTTCATGTATTCCTCCCTACATCATCCCGCCTGCTCCCAGCAGCGGGCCCAATATGGACAGAAGCAACGCCGGCAAGATGAGCGTGCCGGTGGGAATCAGCAGCTTGACGGGCGCACGCTCGATCTCGCGCTCGACCGCGGCGCGATGAGCCGCACGGATCTCGCGACTTTGAGCGGCCAGCGTCTCGGCAAGTGGGGCACCCAGGGCGAGCGCCTGCCCCACCGTGATGGCAAAGGTCTCGAGCGCTCGCACGTCCAGGTCGCGCGCGGCGGCCAACAACTCGTCCTCACGCGTGCCCACGCCCACCTGCCACGCCATGCAGGCGCGCTCAAGGCGAAGAGCGAGCACTGACCGGCGGTTGGCGCAGAAAATCTCAAGCGCCGCATCAAACGAAAGACCGGCCGAAAGACCCAAGCGCACAACATCGATCATCTCGGACACTTCGCCGAGCGACACTCGCGCCGGGCCGCCCGCTCCAACCGCGCCCTTCACTCGCGCGGTCAGAGCATCGACCACCGAGCGACCCGCGGCAGCGACCAGCACCGCCTCGCGCTTGCAGGCCCCTGCGATCTTGCGTGCATCCGCCCGATCAAAACCCGTCGCGACAAATACACTCAGGGCGCACAGGCAAGCCGCAACTGCAAACCGGGGCGCTCATAGCTCCACCCGCATAATGCGCCGGATAACCACCAGGGCAACGGCATTGAGGGCAAGACCCAGCACCACAGCGCCCGCGCCGGCAGGCGTCGCAAGACCGCGACGAAAATCTGCCGAAAGCAGCGCCAACACCGCGCACATGCCCGCCGGCATCGCCGCGACCATATGCGCAGACATGCGAGCCTGCGACGTCTTAACATCCAGGCGGCGCTTGAGCTCAATGCGCTCCCCCACCATGCTCGACGCCTCGGACAGTAAGTCGGCAAGCGGAGCGCCGGTGCGCTGAGACACCTTAAGCGCCAAGGTCACAAGCGAAAGACCGGGGGCGTCGATACGCACGAGCAAGTCATCGAGCGCGTCGGTCGCCGAGATGCCGCAATCGATCGCCGCCGCCACCCGCAAAAACTCGGTATGCACCGGCTCTTGCGCATGAGCGCCCACAAAGCGCATGCCCTGGGCCAGCGAATGTCCCGAGGCAAGCGACATGGAAAGTGCGGTAAACGCCTCGGGCATTACCTCTTCTGCATCGTGTTGCTCGCGCCGGCTCTCAAAGCCATCCCGAGCGGCACCAACGGCAAACGGAGCAACAAGTCCCAAGGCAAATCCGAGGGGCGATAACGACACCATCGTTAGTAAAACGCAGCAGACACCGCTCGATAGCAGCAGAAACGCCAAACGTCCCGAAGCATCTTCGATCACGAGGCCAAGGCGATGCGCCGGAGCCAGCGATGCCCACGAACGGGCGATCTTTTTCAGCAGATCGTTTTCCACCAGCTCACGCGGCAGCTTCTCTGCCACCGTCTCGAGCGCCTGACGTGCCAGCTCCGCCGGCGGTACCTGCGGCACACGAGGTTCCGCCCCGCACGCCGTCGCGACAGAAAGCCCTGCCAAGCCCCCTACGACGAGGGGCACAGTGATCTCCATTCGTCCACCTCCTCTTGTGTGAGCGTCCCCGACCGCAGGCCTTCTGCGATAAACGGCGGCTCGCGGTCAAGCGTCCAGGTGCGCTCGGCGGCATCGAACGTCACATAGCGCTCGAGCTCTACGCCGCCCGATGCGGCGCGTCGCACCCCCGAATACGAGGAGACAAAACGCCTGCCATCGGCGTGGCGCTCGGACATCACGATGCCGTCGAGCGCCATGGCAATCTGCTCCTCGATGAGCTCGCTCGGCAGATCGATGCCATAACGTGCAAGCAACGTCAGACGCACCACGGTCTCCTGTTCTGAACCCGCATGAAGTGTGGTGAGCGACCCGTCGTGGCCCGTGTTCATGGCCTGCAACATGTCGCAGCACTCGGCACCGCGCACCTCGCCTACCACGATGCGGTCGGGGCGCATGCGTAGGGCATTAGTTACCAGGTCGCGGATCGTCACCGCGCCCTCACCCTCAATTGAAGCCTCGCGCGCCTCTAGGCGCACCACGTGCGGATGATGTGCAAACTTGAGCTCGGCAGAGTCCTCGATCGTCACGATGCGCTCGCCGGTGGAAATCTCACATGACAACGCGTTGAGCAGGGTGGTCTTACCAGATCCCGTGCCTCCCGCAACCGCCAGGTCCTGTCGCAGCGACACCGCACACGACAGCAGCTGCGCATACCAAAGCGGCAGCGATCCCAACCCCACGAGCTCGTCCAGCGAGCAGATACGGTCCGAGAACTTTCGGATGGTGAGAATCGGTCCGTCAATCGCCACAGGCGGAATCACCGCGTTGACGCGATAGCCCGTTTTGAGGCGGGCGTTGACGATGGGGCTGCGCTCGTCGATACGGCGGCCAAGTGGCGAGATAATGCGGTCGATAAGTACACGGATCTGCTCATCATCCTCAAACGCATGCTCGATGGGGTACAAGACGCCGCCGCGTTCAAAGAAAGCCGAGCGGCAGCCGTTGATCATGATCTCGGTAACGGTGTCGTCCTCGATGAGCGGCTGCAACGGCCCCAAGCCCACCACGTCATCCAAAATCTCGTCGATGATGGCCTCGCGCTCGGGCGTCGCGAGATCGGTCGGCTCCTCAACATTGAGCGCCGCCTCCACCGCAGGACGCAATTCCGAGCGGGCAAGTGCCGGGTCGATATAGGCGCTGATACGCGCCACTTCGTCGTAACCCATGCGGTCCATCACGGCGCGCTTGGTGCGTCGTTTCACGGCGCGGCGATGCCCCGCATCTACAGGCGCTGCCGCCGCCGCAGCGCCGGCAGCCTTAATCCTCGTTTGCAGGCTCATCGCTGATCACCCTCGCGCGACCAGGGAAGGCGGATACGCGGGCGTTCGGTGCGCGTTGCACGGTCGGCGACCATATCGCTCCAAGGGCCGACGGCGCACCCCAGTTCCACGAGCATCTCGCGCGTGGCCTCGCGCACGCTGGTCGCAAAAGCGCTGGTCTGCCCCACTGCCTCGTCAGCACGCCCAAACGCCATGAGCGCGGCGAGATCCTGCCCGCCATCGGCGATACGAATCTTGGAGCTCAACGCACAGGCAATCTCAAAGCGCATAGCGACGTCCTCGTCTGCCCCGCGCGCACCGAACCGGTTGAACACGGCGCTCATACGCGTGCGCGGCACACCTACTCGACTTGCCAGTTCAATGACGCGCGACGCCGATGTCGCGGACGACACCGCCGCATCGCCAACGACCAGGCAACGGTCGCTCGCCGCCACCGCAGCCGCCACGGCGTCGCCCCAAAAGACCGAGGTATCGATAAAGACCACGTCGGATTCGCGACGCAGGACATCAAGCAGTAGCTCCACCGGACGTGCCATGAGCTCGGCTTGCTCGGGCGCCGCGACGGGACCCCAGAGCGTAACGCCCGGCGCCACGCGCATCGATGTGGCTACGATATCCGGCTCGGTGAGCGCGCCCGCCGCCGATGGCTCGATAAGTGCCGCCATATCGCGCGGAGCATCGACGCCTAACAAGTCGTAAAGGTTTCCAAACATCAGGTCCAGGTCGAGCACGGCGGCACGCAAGCCCAACAGCGACGATGTGTGTGCCATGGTGGCAACGATCGTCGACTTGCCGCAACCGCCCGAACCCGAAATGGCGCAGATGACCGGAGCTCGATGCGGCGAAGCGACAGCGTCTGCCGGCGGCATCGGAGGCGGCGGGGCGGGCGTCGGTGACAGCGTCCCCGTCTCCCCCGCCGCAACCACACGCTGCGTCCAAGCCGGCATGGCAGCTTGTTCGGTCTGCGAGGCAGGCTCGTTCTGCGCAATCTGCTCATGCTGCATCAGCGACAACTCGCCGCACCCGGCAAAGCCCTCAACTTCATCGAGTTCATCCGCCAGATTCACGCCGTGCACGTATCCCATATCTACAGCCGGGGAATCGCCAGCATGCTGCGCCGGCCCTCCAGCGTCATCGTGTACAAGGGGGTTCCGGGGGCGCCGACCATGCTCGGCTTCCGCTTTTCCATAATCATCAACACGCGGGCCTCTTGTAGCGCGAGGCGCCCCGGGTTCCCTATCAACAAAAGCATCGGGCTCAATCGTCATGCGCCGATCGGAATCAACCGCTCCCTCGCCCGCGCGCCCGTTGCCGCATATACTGTGTGCAGCGATGACCTCGGTCGCCCCCGCGCGAAACAGCCCCTCGATATCCGACGGATCGAGCGCTTCTATCAACACGACCACGCGGCTCACGCGGCCTTCGGCCGTCAGGCGCGCAACAGTCTTGCGCACATCTTCGGTATCAAACAGAGACGCCGCGATGATGGCAGCCCCGCGGCGCGACGGAAACGCCCGCGCCATGGAAACCAGCCCGTCCAGGTCACCCACGCGAAGCACCTGTGCACCCGTATCACGGCCCTCGACTTCCCGCTGCAACAGCCCGTAATCGCCGCACGCGCAGCACGCAAGCCAGATCGCCTTCATCACTCGTCGCCTCCGCTCTTTTTGCCGCGCGCCGTGGCGGGAATCGTCAAGCTGACCGTTCCCTTGCCCGAGGCTCCCAGCAGTTCCTTGACGTCTTCGGGGTCAGCCGCCAGCGTCACCCATTCGATCTTGCCCTCGCGCGTGGCACCGGAATCCTCACTGGTATCGATCACGTACGCGCCGCACAGTCGATCGGTTACGCCGTCTTTTTGCACATACACATCCACGTAGCTGCCCACGCCCGTAGCACCGCCGACCGAGTGCTCGGCATCGACCGCCACCGAAACGGCGACCTTGCCCTTAGGCACCTCGAGCTTGTGGCTCTCGGCCTTGGTGTAGACATTGCAGATCACGGCGTTTTTGGGAATACGCGAAGTCGTCACGTCGCCGCGCACCTGGCGCAGCTCGGTCGCCGCGTCACGCGGCAGCAGACTCGTCAGCCATTCCTGGGTTATGACATTGGTCTCATCGAGGGTCTCGCCCACATCGATATCGCGCGCCGCGACGCATACCTCGACGCGATCGCCACCGTACTTGGCCAAGGTCTCAGCCTGGACCCGTTCGGCTTGCGAGCGGATCGACGAGCCGTAAACCATGCAGAGCAGAGCAGCGAGCACGCCCGCGACCAGACTGATGGCGATGCGTTTGCTCTTGTTCACGGCCGCTCCTCTCATGGCAGTGCCGGGCGAATGCCCGTACCACCATTGTCTGGGCGGTCAAAGTGCAAAGCGGCGCAATTGCGATTTTGGTTTTCGATGTCAAACCAATCGCTGACCAAAAGCTGACCAGCCCGTCAAGCTCGTGGCAAGGTTTTGGTCAGTACGTCAGCAAACTGCATGTTTCGAGGCTTTTCCGCAGCAAAAAAGCCGTCTCCCGAACAGTTGGGAGACGGCTGTCATAGGAAAAATCAATTACAGATGGACATCGGGATCGAGCATTTGAGCACTCACGCGCATGGATGACGCCAAGTTTTGGAACGTTTCCAAACGCAGGCTGTCAATCTGCCCGGCGTCCTCGGCCTCGCGAACGGCACAACCCGGCTCATGGGTATGCGTGCAATCGCCAAACCGGCACGCACGCGATGCCTCGACAATCTCGGGGAAGGCGCGCGCCAGGCCCCGCTCGTGACCCACGAGCGGTAGGCTGCGTAGGCCAGGGGCATCGGCGATCACGCCGGCGTCGCCCGGTAGCGCCACCATCACGCGCGCGACGGTAGTGTGACGGCCCTGGTCGTCGCGTTCGCGCACACCGCCGGTCGCCAACGCATCGTGGCCCAGCAGCGCATTGAGCAGCGTCGACTTGCCGGCACCCGATTCGCCCAAAATCATGGCACAGCTCCCGGCGGGCACGCAGGCGCGTACCTCGTCCAGGCCGCGGCCCTCGGCAGAGGACGTCACGATTACGCGCACGTCCGGACCCACCAGGCAGCGCACGCGGTCCAGATCGCGCTCGAGCTCATCGGCCTCGCAGCGGTCGGCCTTGGTGAGCACCACCACCGGCTCGGCATCGCAATCGAGCGCCAACACCAGTGAGCGCGCCACGCGATCGAGCAGCACCTCGCCGGCGCCGAGCGCCTGCACGATCAGCACGCTATCTACGTTGGAGCAGAGCACCTGACGCTCGCCGCGGGCACGGCCACGCCAACGTTCAAAGCTCGTACGGCGCGGCAGCACGCACTCGATCACGCCCATGTCGTGCCCGGGCGCGCGGCGCACCGCTACGCGGTCGCCTACGGCCGGCAACAGGACCTCGTCCTCGCCGCGCGACTTGGCAAATCCTACGGCGTGCTCGGCACGGAACGTATCAGTGGCAGTCGCCACTAGTGGAAATCCGCGGTCCAGGCGCACCACGGCGCCCAGCTGCATCTGCTCTGGCTGCTCGGCTTGCGCGCAAAAATCATCGAAGGCTGCCTGTTGGGCGGCATCGACCGGCAGATCGTCGAACGCCGGAACATCCTGTAGCGCATCGAGCCCCGGTACACTCGCCAGCAACTCCTCAGCAGATGCAGGGGCTTCGGTCGCGAGCTTCCGACGACGGTCACGCTTAGCCCGCGCCCCCGTCGTCTTTTTCTTCGCCTTAGCCTTAGCCACAAACGCCTCCCAGCACCCAAAATCACAACTGAGCAGGTATTTTAAATCAAAAAGAGCTGGCCGGGCAAAGCCTCAAATCAAAAAGAGCCGGTCGAGCAAACGCTCGACCGGCTCACAAACTTTCCCCCAGCCCTTTATCATCCGCGCTGGAGAAAAGCCAACAAGGATACCGCAGGGCCCGCCCGCCGGGAGGGGTTTCCTAAGGGCACATCCCGCAGCCGCAAAGCGGCGAGGACGTGCCCGTGGAAACCCCGCAGGCGGTCGGGCCCGGACAGGTT
>DBEXKF010000080.1:0-2077 GCA_048175045.1 Collinsella sp. | reverse complement strand
AAATAAACCTGTCCCTAAATGGCAGGCCCCGCGGTGGTTGCCGCGGGTCCTGGATTCAAGCTCTTTAACCGTAGATGCGTTGGGGCTGTTCTTCGCCCTTTACGGAGGCTTCGGTCACGATGACCTTGGCGACGCCTTCCTCGCTGGGCAGGTCGAACATCGTTTGCTGCAGCACGTCCTCGCAGATGGAGCGCAGGCCGCGGGCGCCGGTCTTGCGGGCAAGCGCCATACGGGCGATCTCGTGCAGGGCGGCGTCCTCAAACTCAAGCTCAACGTCCTCGAGCTGGAACATCTTGCGGTACTGGCGCACCACGGCGTTCTTGGGCTCGGTCAGGATCGACACCAGGTCGTCCTCGTCGAGCGCCTGCGTCTGGGTCACGACGGGCGTACGGCCCACGAACTCGGGGATCATGCCAAAGGCGTTGAGGTCCTGCGGGAGCACCTGACGCAGCAGATCATTCTCGTCGACCGAGGTGGGGCCGGCAATCTCGGAGTTAAAACCTACGCCCTTGTTGCCCACGCGGTCGGCGATGATCTTGTCCAGGCCCACAAAGGCACCGCCGCAGATAAACAGGATGTTGGTCGTGTCGATCTGAAGCAGTTCCTGCTGGGGATGCTTACGGCCGCCGGTGGGCGGAACGCTGGCCACCGTGCCCTCAAGGATCTTAAGCAGCGCCTGCTGAACGCCCTCGCCCGAAACATCGCGGGTAATGGAGAGGTTCTCGGCTTTGCGGGCGATCTTGTCGATCTCGTCCACGTAGATAATGCCGACCTGCGCGCGCTCAATGTCGCCATCGGCGGCGTTGATGAGCTTGAGCAGGATGTTCTCCACGTCCTCGCCAACGTAACCGGCCTCGGTGAGCGCGGTGGCATCGGCAATGGCAAACGGCACCTCGAGAATGCGCGCGAGCGTCTGGGCAAGCAGGGTCTTACCGGTACCGGTGGGACCGAGCAGCAAAATATTGGACTTGGCGAGCTCCACCTCGTCTATGTCATCGTCAAACTGGGCGCCCATGCCCGAGGCCTCGTCAAGGGCGGACACCGCGGCACCGCCCTCGATCACGCGACGGTAGTGGTTGTACACGGCAACCGACATGGCGCGCTTAGCATCTTCCTGGCCCATAACATAGGCCGAAAGCTCGTCATAGATCTCGTGCGGCGTCGGCACGTGCGTGATGACCTGACGGTCGTCCTCGAGCTCAAAGCCCTCGGTCTCGGGGTCAACGGCGGGCTGGGATGCAGCCTGGCCGTGGTCGTTGAGAAAGCCCGGCAGCTTGCCGTTGCGAGCGGCGTCCATAAAGTCCGAAGCCAGCGACTCCTCAAGAATCTCGGAGCAGGCGGCGACGCACTCGTCGCAGATAAAAATGTTGGTCGGGCCCTTCACAAGGCGGCGAACCTGACCCTGCTCTTTTCCGCAGAAGGAGCAGCGGATGGGGTTGCCGTTCTCGTCGAAGCCGTCCTGCATGTTACCGGCCATCCTAGGCGTCCTTCGCGGCGAGGTCGCGCGAGGTGACGATGCGGTCGATCAGACCGTAGTCGAGGGCCTCGGCAGCAGTCAGGTAGTTGTCGCGCTCGGTATCGGCCTGGACCTTCTCGATGGGCTGGCCCGAGGCGTCGGAAAGAATCTGGTTGAGCTCGCGGCGAGTCTTCTTGATCTCCTCGGCCACGATCTCGATCTCGGTCTGCTGGCCCTGGGCACCGCCGCTGGGCTGGTGAATCATGACCTTGGAGTGCGGCAGGCAGAAGCGCTTACCCTTGGCGCCGGCCGAAAGCAGCACGGCGGCCATGGACGCAGCCATACCGACGCAGATGGTGGAGACCTGCGGCTTAATGAAGTTCATGGTGTCCAGAATCGCCAGGCCGGAGTAAACCTCGCCGCCGGGCGAATTGATGTAGAGCGAGATATCCTTCTCGGCATCCTGGCTTTCAAGATGCAGCAGCTGGGCAACGACCAGATTGGCGCTGACGGAGTTAATCTCCTCGCCCAAGAAGATGATGCGGTCGTTGAGCAGGCGCGAATAGATATCGTAGCTGCGCTCGCCGCGCGGCGTCTGCTCGATAACGTATGGCACGAGGG
>DBEXKF010000079.1:0-4325 GCA_048175045.1 Collinsella sp. | reverse complement strand
GGCTGGTTTTAACTGGGGAAACGCAACGGCCCGCTCAACAGGCCGCGCAAGACCATCCCCAAAAATAAACGCGCCGGGAGCCGGAGACTCCCGGCGCCCGTCAAAGGGACTATGTTGTCTGTCGGACCGCACGGTCCTTCGCGGCGATAACGCTGACTAGGCCTTAAGTGCCTGCAGCTGCTTGTGAACCTCGATGAGCTCCGTCGCCATGACGCGCATGGTCTCGGTACCGGCCATCTGGTCCTCGGCATGCAGCAGAATCAACGGGGCCTCGCCGTTACGCTCGCCGTTGGCCTCTTTCTTCAGAAGCCCCATGTGAACATCGTGGCCACCGTTATAGGCCTCGTCGCCCTGCTTGATAAGCTCCTCGGCGGCGTCAAAATCGCCCTCCTTGGCCTTTTGCACGGCATTGATGTACATGCTCTTGGCGGTACCGACGTAGCTGATGATCTCGAAGCAGGTCATCTGCAGTTCGTTCATATCCTCCATGCGGAGCACCTAGCCCATCACGCTGACGCAGTGGTCAATGATGCCGGCAGCGTTCATGCGGCCGTAGTCGACCATGTTGATGACCTCGACCGGAAAACGGCCGGCGGCCTCCTTCTCAAAGTCACCCTTGGTGTAGCCGATCTGCGGGCCAAGCAGCAACATGTCGCACTCGTCCAGGTGATCGTGGGCCTCGTTCATGGGACGAGCCTCGATCTCGATATCCAGACCACGGTTTGCAACCTCGGCCTGCATCTTCTGGACCAGCCGGCTCGTGGACATACCGGCATTGCAGCAGAGCATGATCTTCTTCATGGTTTCCTCCTTATAACTGCGCGGCGCGCAGACGACGACTGGTTGTATTCCTTGCGGTTATTGTGCCCTCTTTCTGCGCCCTTACGCAGAAGAGAGATGCGGGCACTGACACCACGTACCGGTGCCCGCAAAGGTGAAAGGGACGAACGTTAGGCGTTCTACTCGGCGAGAGCCTCCTGCTTGGCGATTGCCTTCTCGGAAATCTTCATAAAGGGCAGGTAGACGGCCATGCCAATGACAATCTCGAGAGCCTGCCACACGCCGGCGCGCCAGTCAAAGCCCGTAGCGAGCAGGGCATTGATGACAGGAGGCATGGTCCAGGGCACCTGGGCGATGCAGGGGCTGATGATGCCTGCGCAGGTAAGGCCATAGGTGATGCCGATGAACAGGTCGGGAAGAAGAACAAACGGGATCATGAGCGGCAGGTTGTACACGATGGGGTAACCGTAGATAACCGGCTCGTTGATGTTGAACAGACCAGGCAGGATAGCCATCTTGGAAACGGTCTCGGAAGCCTTGTTCTTGGAGAACAGGAGCGTGTCGAGCAGAAGCATGAGGGTGCAGCCCGAGCCGCCGATGAGGGCGAAGCTGTTAACGATCTGCATGTTCATGTAGTGATCGGGCTGGATGGTGCCACCGGCGGCAAAGGTAGCCATGTTGTCGACGATGAGCATGGTCAGGATCGGCTCGACGGTAGCGCCAGAGATGGTGGACTGGTGAATACCGACGCAGAACAGCAGGTTGGCAAGGGTGTAGATGAGGATAACAGCCCACGGACCGGCGTTCATGATGTTCTTGAGCGGGTTGGAGATGCACGTGGAGATGATGGCGCACAGATCGGTGCCGGCGCACACGGCGAGCAGGGCTGCGGCAAGAGCGAAGATCGCGAGGTTGAGCAGCATCGGGATCATGACGTTGAAGGAGTTGGAGACCGCGGGAGGCACGCCCTCGCCCAGCTTAACCTTGAGCTTCTCGACGCCAGAGATCTTGATGAAGAGCGAGACGGAGAGCAGAGCGATGATAATGGCCGAGAACAGACCGTTAGTGCCGGTGTTGGCAGTCGAAAGGGCGCCCGTAACCTCGGCGGAGGTGATCTTGTCGGTGAGCAGCGGGCTCGTGGCGGCAAGCGAGGCGGTAATCTGCTGCGGCATCATGATGACGAAGGCAGAGATGGCGACGACCACGCAAGCGAGCGGGTTATCGAAACGCTTGTTCTTGGCGAGGCTGTAGCCAATCAATCCGGCCAAGATAATGGCAGAGACGTTGAGGGTGCCCAGCGTAATTGCCGAGCCCCACGTCTGAAGGTTGGCAAGGCCCGCCGCATCGAGCGGGAACAGAGGGAACACGACGTTGTTAATAAGAACCGCGATACCCGCAAGGATATAGAGCGGCGTGATGGTCGCGAAGGCGTCTCGCAGGGAACGCAGGTGAACCTGGTTTCCCACCTTCGCAGAGACCTCGGCAAACTTGTCGAGGAAGCTCTTTCCGTTGTCACTGGCCATGATTGCTCCTAACTTTCAAATCCGGCCTTTTCCTATGCGCACGGTGGTCTGTCGCCCTCTGCCACCAGATGTGCCATGTGTTGCGCGCGGCGGCGCGCGGTCTGGGCGTTCGCCCGGTCGCTAATCAACCACGTGGGTCGTGGCGACCTGTTTGAGCCAGGCCGCCGACTTCTTAAGACGGCGCTTGTAGCCATCCATCAGATCGACCTCGACAAAGCCATAGCGATTCTTAAAGGCATTGGCCCAAGACCAGTTATCGATGACGGCCCAATAATGGTATCCGCGGCACTTGGCGCCCTCGGAGATTGCCTTGGCAACCCACTCCAGGTGCTGGCGCACAAAGTCGACTCGGTAGTCATCCTGGATGGTTCCTTCGGCGTCACGGTTCTTGTATTCGTCCATGATGCCGATGCCGTTCTCGGAAACGAACCACTCAAGATCGGGGTAGTTCTTAGCGCAGTCCATGCCAAAGTCGTAGAGGCCCTGCGGGTAGATCTCCCAGCCGCGGCTCTCGTTCATAACGGCGTCGGGCCATACGTACTCGTCGGCAAAATGCGGCAGGCCGTACTGGTCGACCTTGCTCGCCGGTGCCTGAACACGCGTGGGGTGGTAGTAGTTGCAGCCGAGCCAGTCGACAACACCCTGCTTGAGAATCTCTTGGTCGCCGGCACGGAACGGGAGCTTAACGCCGCCCTCGGCCAGGCTGTCGAGCACGTCGGCAGGAAGCTCGCCCTTGGTAATAAGGTCGAGCCACCAGCGATTGTTGATGCCGCTGGTCATACGCACGGCCTCGAGGTCTGCCTCGCTGGGGTTCTCCTTGGTGTAGACCGGGGTAAAGCAGTTGATCATGCCGATCTTGGCATCGGAGCGAATAGCGCCCTCGTCATAGGCGCGGCGGTAGTTGGCCACGGCCAGCGCGTGCGCCAGCGAGATGTGATACTGCACGGTGCGGGCGCGGCTAAAGTCGTGGAGCTGCGGGAACCACACGCCCTCCTGATAGCGCTGCTCGGGCTCGACGATGGGCTCGTTAAAGGTGAACCAGTACTTAATCTCCTGGCCAAACTCGTGGAAGGCGACGTCGGCGTAATGCGCGTAAGCCTCGACGACCTCACGGCTCTCCCAGCCGCCACGGTTAAAGAGGTAGGTGGGCATGTCAAAGTGGTACAAGTTGACAAACGGCTCCAGGCCGGCCTCGCGAGAGGCGCGGAACAGCTCGTGATACCACGCGGCGCCTTCCTCGTTGAGGCTGCCGTCGGCATCGAGCAGACGGCTCCACTGGATGGAAGTGCGATAGGTATCCAGGCCCAAGCCCTTTAAAATGCGAAAGTCTTCCTGGTACTTGGCCATAAAGTCATTGCCGGCATAAGAGCCAACGCAGTTGTAAAACGAACCCAGATCCTGGATGGACCAGGTATCCCACAGGTTCTCGAGCTTGCCGCCTTGGTTCCACTGACCCTCAGTCTGCGGGCCGGACATAGCAGCGCCAAAGAAGAAGTCGTTGGGCAGCTGATACTGTGCCATCAAAGTCCTCGCTTTCGTGTTCTAGAGCTTCCGGTTGGAGACGGGTTTGCTTTGGCAGGTTATCCGGCGCGGGCGCGCACCGGTCATACCGATATCCAACCTGCCAAAACAAAACCGTCCCCAAACGGTCAATCCTGTTCTGTTGTAGGATTCCGTTTGTTGCTTAAACTATAGCGCTCTAATTTTAAAAGTAAAGCGTCTTTTTCTTTTTTCTTTCTCGAACTTCTTAGATAAAAGTAATATGGGTGCCCTGTTGAGGGTTATACTTACTTTTGTATTCATATATGTCGGAAAGGAGGTTCCATGATTCCCAAATACGAGGCGATAGCTGCAGATATTCGTCGAAGTATCGAGGATGGCGCTCTTAAACCGGGCGATAAGCTTCCCACCGTCGTTGAGTTCTGCGAGCTCTATAGCGTTTCCAAAATCACCGTCAAACGAGCTATCGAGCAAATCACCGAGGAAGGTCTTATTACCAGCCGTCGTGGATCGGGTACCTAC
>DBEXKF010000078.1:0-3485 GCA_048175045.1 Collinsella sp. | reverse complement strand
GAGATATACCGGTGGGTTGGGTCCCGTTTGTCTAAATCTGTAACACGAGGGACGGTTTTTGCCGAGTAACCGTTACAGATTGAGATTTTCTAGCAGGCGGGTTTGGTTCGTCTCGATCTGTAACAGATAGGGGCCAAAAGTGGGCCTAGCTGTTACAGATCTAGATTGTTGAGGATGGGCCGAGAGGAATGTCTCGATCTGTAACAGTAAGACCCGGTTTTGTCGCGTAACTGTTACAGATTGAGATAAACCGACGGGCCGCCCCGCCCATCCCCATCCACCTGCCGCTACCTGCTGTCCGCCGATTTCCGTTGCGCTGTTGTATTCCCATGCCATATTCTCTAGACAACTACGCGGCATCATCGCCGCCGCGCCTACAAGAGAGGAATGTCCATGACCGCACCTGCATCCAAGCTGCTCCAGCCCATTACGGTTGGCCCCCTTGAGCTCAAGAACCGCATTATGTTCCCGCCGCTGACCACCGGCTACGAGGAGCGCGACGGTTCCATCGGCGAGCGCAGCCTGGCTTTTTATGAGCGCCTGGCCCGTGGCGGCGTGAGCTACATCGTCATCGGCGACGTCGCCCCCGTCATGACCGCAAGCCCCACGCCCAAGCTGGCGACCGACGCTCAGATCCCCACGTTTAAGGCCCTGGCCGACGCCGTCCACAAACACGGCGCCAAGGTCGCGCTGCAGCTGTTCCACCCCGAGTACGACGTGCCCGGTGTCGGCCGCATGGTCATGGGATCCATGGCTGCCGCCAAGGCCGCGCAGGAGGCCAAGGCCGCCGGCGACGAGGAGACCTTTGCCGCCAAGATGGCCGAGTCCAACGAGATCCGCAACCAGGCCTACGCCAAGCTGCATCACGACATGCAGCACTTTGTGAACGAGGCGAGCGTAGAGCAGCTCACCCAGATTAAGGAGGCCATCGCTGCCTCGGCCGCTCGCGCGCAGCAGGCCGGCATCGACGCCATCGAGGTCCACGGCGACCGCCTGGTGGGTTCGCTGTGCTCCGCGATCCTCAACCAGCGCACCGACGAGTACGGTGGCTCGTTCGAGAACCGCGTTCGCTACGCGCTGGAGGTCGTCGCTGCCATTAAGGAAGCCGCGCCGCAGCTGATGGTGGAGTACAAGCTCCCCGTGATCATGGAGAACCCCGACGGCACGCCGCGCGGCAAGGGCGGCCTGCAGCCTGACGAGGCCTGCGAGTTCGCCAAGCTGCTCGAGGGCGCGGGCATCGATATGATCCAGGTCGCGCAGGCCAACCACACCGGCAACATGGGCGACACCATTCCGCCCATGGGTGCCATGCCCTACAACTGGACGCTGCCCGTGGCCGAGCGCGTCAAGGCCCTGGTCTCCGTGCCGGTGGCAACCGTCGGTCGCGTTGTCTCGGTCGAGGCCGGCGAGAAGATTCTGGAAGACGGCGCGGCCGACATCATCGCCTATGGCCGCTCGCTCATGTGCGACCCCGACATTGCGCTGAAGGCCGCCACGGGTGAGCCCATCCGCGAGTGCCTCAACTGCAACAAGGGCTGCGTCGACGCGATTCAAAACCGCAAGTACATCTCGTGCGTGCTCAACGCCGAGAACGGCGACGAGGCGACCATCGCCATCAAGCCGGGCGAGGGCGACAAGAAGATCGCCGTGGTGGGCGGCGGTATTGCCGGCCTGGAGGCCGCGCGCGTGGCGGCCAAGCGCGGTTACGACGTGACCGTCTACGAGGCGAGCGACCATCTGGGCGGCCAGATTGTGCTGGCAGCTGCGCCTCCGCGCAAGGACGAGATTATGCGCTCGGTCGAGTACTACGAGAAGATTCTGCCTGGCCTGGGCGTGAAGGTTGAGCTCAACCATGCCGCTACCGCTGAGGACCTCAACGCCGCCGACGCTGCGATTGTGGCCGTAGGCGCACACGACGTGGTCATCCCCGTTCCGGGTGCCGACTCGGAGAAGGTCGTCTCGAGCTGGGATGTGCTGGCCGGCAAGGTGGAGCTCAGCGGGCGCGTCGCCGTCATTGGCGGCGGTCTGGTGGGCACCGAGACTGCCGAGTACCTGCTGCAGCACGGCTGCGAGGTGGCGATCGTGGAGATGCTCGACAAGATTGCCGCGGGCGAGTCCGAGACCATTCTGCCGCTGATTATGAGCGACTTTGCAGAGCACAACGTGGAGCAGCACGTGAAGACCCGCCTGACCGCCATTACCGACGAGGGCGTGGAGGCTGTTCGCACCACCGAGGACGGCACCGAGGAGCCGGTGAAGATCGCCTGCGATTACGTGGTGATGGCCGTGGGCTCCAAGGCCAACGCGTTTGACCTGGATGGCGTGACGGTGCCCGTGACCTGCGTGGGCGACTGCTCGGGTGAGCGCACCGCCGACATTGCGAGCGCCATTCGCACGGCGTATCACGCGGCCAACGAGCTGTAGTTGAACATCGCGGCCAGGCGGGGCGGTAGCACGGATTCGTCTCGCCCGGCTGTGTCCCGTCGGGTGTCAACCGGTGCGGGGCCTGCAAGCGCAGCAGGTCCCGCCCTTTTTGTTTTGCTCCGGTGGATGGAAATGCGCGGTAATCATGAGGAGTGAGGACGTCTACTGCCTTGCAGATCACTCAAAATTATTGGGGGAGGGGTTAATAACTATATCCTCTATACCAAAGGACATAAAGAGATGCCAATTTTGCTGACAAGCGAATGACGATTAGCTGCGAGTCAGCTACCAGCGTAAATAATCGATAAAGAAATGTCGTAAGTTGGTGCCAAATGCCCAGATAACGACGCGTCTACTTTAATTAACTGCTTTGAGCAAACAGTAAAATGCTACTATCTAACTTGCACGTAAGAAAGCAGATTAACGGTTAAGGCTAAGAAGTGGCAGGTATGTCGGAAGCAACTAGGACTCGCACGCATGCGCCCGAGGTTAGGCAGCGCGCCGTCGAGATCCTCCAAGAGGGGGTCGGTCATCGCGCCCTCGCTGCGGAGATTGGCATTCCCCAGGCCACGGCTCGTCAGTGGGCCCGCGCGTATGCCGTGGGCGGTGCCGACGCCGTTCTCAATGCCGGTTCGCATCATCACACCTATTCGTACGACGTAAAGCTCGCTGTGGTTAAGGACCGCCTGGAAAACGGCTTGACGGTTCGCGAGGCCATGATCAAGCACAAGATTCCCAGCGAGTCTTCGGTCAAGGCTTGGTGCCGTCAGTACCGCGAGAGCGGTGAGTCCGCACTGGTCGATAAGCCGCGCGGTCGCAAGCCGCGCGTTAAAAAGGCGGAATAGCAAACGGGATGGTGCGCCCACAGGGGCGCATTTTTCTTGCCGCGCCAACTTTTTGGACCAGCGCGAGCCTATCGGGAGATCCTCCAAAGTGGCCAATAAACCGCGCGCAGTGGCCCGTGCGCCTGTCGCTGCGATAGGCGGCGTCGCCTCTCTGCTCCAAAGCGGACGTGCCCTTGCCCCGTACGCCTAAAACTCCCCAGTTGACCGAAAACCTGC
>DBEXKF010000077.1:0-6854 GCA_048175045.1 Collinsella sp. | reverse complement strand
GAGCCTTATGTCAGCAAGCGTCATCTCCCCAAACTTTCTGGCGGTAGCTTGAGCGTCTTCGGCTTCTCAGCCGGTCTCGAGTTCACACGCGATGTGCAGGAGACCAAGAGTTTCCAGTTCAAACTCACGCAGCTGGCGCGCAAGCTGACCGAGCAGGGGCACGGCATCCTCATCCTTATCGATGAGCTCCAAGCTAATTCACCTGAGATTAGACAGCTCGTCACCGCCTATCAAGAGCTGGTCGGTGAGGGACTCAACGTCGCGCTTGTTATGGCAGGTCTCCCGGGAGCCGTCTGTGCAACGCTCAATGACCGCGTGCTGACATTTCTCAACCGCGCTCGCAAGGTCACGCTCGAACCGCTTTCAGTCGGAGATGTCGATGCCTATTATCAGCGGGCTTTCGAAGAGCTCGACCTTGATATTCCAGGCGATCTTCGCCTCCGTGCCGCTCGCGCAACCCAAGGCTCGCCCTATATGCTGCAGCTCATCGGCTATAACATCGGCAATCGCTGCAAGACAGGAGAACACGTAACGCCAGAGCAAGTCGACGGAGCTATCGAAGCGTCAAAAGCCGATTTCGAAAACGATGTTTGTGAAACGACGCTCGCCGCGCTATCGGACCAAGACGTCGCGTTTCTCGACGCAATGACTGATGACGAAGACGCCGTTTCGCGCATTTCCGATGTAGCGAAACGTATGTCAGTCACACCCGACTATGCGCAAAAGTATCGCCGGCGCCTCATCGACGCCGGCGTAATCGAACAGGCGCGCCGCGGTTACGTGCGTTTCGCCGTTCCATATATGGCTGACTATCTGCGCAGCCAACTCTAGGCAGCCACCGCAATGGGGACAGGCACCTTTGTGGTGGTTTGGGCCCGTTTGTCTCGATCTGTAACAGGTAGGCCGTCAAAACCGGGCCTGGTGTTACAGATCGAGATTGTTCGGTCTGTCCCCTGCAGTTTGTCTAAATCTGTAACAGGTAGAGACGATTTAGCCCGCTAGATGTTACAGATCGAGACGGAAGATTCTAGTCCACGGTGATGTCGAGGTTCTTGCCGATGAGGCCTACGTAGCCGCCCTCGGCAGCCTTGGGGCTGTCAGCATGGCAGAGAACCCACTTGTCGGCCTTCCAGTAGCAGTAGCTGTCGCCGGCCGTGGGCATGTCGGCCGCAGCCTCGGGGCGCGGGCCGTTGGTGCCGGCGGGCAGCGCCACCATCACCTGGAAGCCACCGTCGTCGACCATGCACGGCGTGTAGTGGAGCGTGGTGTTGAAGACTTCGACGACCGTACCCGCCGGCACGCGAAACGCCTTGACGCACGCGGTGTCGAGCTTGCCGTCCTCGATCTCCCAGCGATGCGCCACGAGCAGGATAAAGTCGCGAGCGCCCAAGTTGAATTCGCTCGCGCGGTGATACTCCAGGCAGTTGAGTCGTGTATTGTGGCCGTTGCACCAGCCGAGCTGGAAGGGACGGCCACCAAACATGAGAAAGCCAAGCTTGTCGGCATCCTTGACGTCCTCGAGCTCCGGCGCACTCGCAACGTACTTGCTGCCCTCGGGAATGGGCGTGGCAGAGAGCGCCTCGAGCACGGGCGACGTAAGCTCGGACGGAACGTTATCCCAAACGTTGCCATAGGACTTGAACTCGGGATCGTTGACAGAGTAGATATGCATGTTCGCTCCTGTTCGTTTATGTGACAGCATGAACATTCTAGAACAAACATAAGCGATTTTAAACACTCGTCCCGACCACTCAGCAAAAAGGCGCCCAATGCGCGCGTTTTGGGCGATAAAGCCCTTACGCCTGCTGATAGTGCAGGTGCTTCTCGTCGATATCGGCCAGGTCGCGGTCGAGGTAGCGGCGCGCAAGCCAGTTGGCCATGGGGAGGTTCTGGTCCAGGTAGTTACCGCACTCCTCGGGAGCGGCACCGGGGACATCGCCCTCAAAGCCGGCGACAAACTCGAACAGCTCACGCACGAGCGGCAGGATCTCCTCGCTCGTCACCTCGCCAAACACAACCAGGTAAAAGCCCGTGCGGCAGCCCATGGGGCCAAAGTAGACAATGCGGCCCGACCACTCGGCATGATTGCGAAGGAACGTCGCGCCCAGGTGCTCGATGGTGTGGCACTCGGCCGTGTTCATGACCGGCTCCTTGTTGGGCGTGGTCAGGCGCAGGTCAAAGGTGGTGACGGCGGCCCCGGTCGCCGGATCGCGGTCGATGCGGCTCACATACACGCCGGGCTCAAGCAACAGATGGTCAACGGAAAAGCTGGCGATGCGCTCCATGGCAGATCCTCTCGATAGTCAAATTGGGACGGGGCTCTTTTAGCTGGTTCGATTGGTCGCACCAATCATACCAGTCAAAAAGCCCCGTCCCAAAAAGACAACTTAGCCCAAGACGCGGGCCATGCGTGCCTTGAACTCGGAAAGGAAGCGCGGAGCATCCACGGTCAGTGCCACAAGCGCGCTCTTGTCCGGATTGGACAGGCGGCGCTCATCGCAGATGGTGCGGCCGCGATACTCGCCCAGCAAGTCAACACGCAAGTTGCAGGCGAGCGCACCTACGAGCGTGGGGTCGATCGCCACGGCAACCGCCAGCGGATCGTGCAGCGCGCAGCCGCCCAGGTAGGGCGCGTTCATCTCGTACGAACCAATGTAGTGCTCGACCATGCTCGCAAATGCGCAGCCAGCCATAGTGCCCGAGCCCGTCCAGCCGGCAACGTCGCGGCGTGTGAGCACCACGCGATGCGTCACGTCCAGACCCACCATGGTGAGCTTACGGCCCGAGCGTAGCACTGCGTCGGCTGCCTCGGGGTCGCTCGCCATGTTGGCCTCAGCGCCCGCGCTCACGTTGCCGGGCACGGTAAGGGCGCCGCCCATCACGACCACGCGGCCGATGGACATCATCGCCGCCGCATCGCGCTCCAGGGCGAGCGCCAGGTTGGAGAGCGGGCCAGTCACTACGTAGACCAGATCGGGACCATAGGTGCGCGCGGCATCGATCAGATAATCGACCGCAGCGTTGCCGTCGGCCGAGGTCGCCCCCACCGGCTCGTAGGGCGACGCGGGCACGCTCGCGCCGCCGATGCCGTTCTTGCCGTGAATGAGCGCGGTGGACGCCGGCGGCGCATAGGGCTCAGTCGCCTGCAGAGGACGGTCGGCACCCAGGTACACCGGAACCTCGGGGCGACCCAGCAGATCGAGCACCGCCAGGCAATTGTGCGCCGATTGCTCGACGCGTACGTTGCCAAAGCACGTGGTGATGCCCACGAGCTCCACCTCGGGACTCGCGATGGCATAGGCCAGCGCCATCGCATCGTCCACACCCATATCCAGATCAAGGATCAGCTTCTTGATTGCCATTGTTCTACTCCGCTTCTCCGTCTTTATCGTTTAACCAAACCAATGTTCAACTTCGGCGCGCGTGGGAATCGATTGCTGAGCGCCCAGGCGCGACACCGTCACTGCCGAGGCGCGAGCGCCCGCGGCCATGCACTCAAAGAGCGGCAAGCCCTCTAGGCGAGCCGCCGCCAACGCGCCGATAAACGTATCGCCGGCGGCCGTGGTATCGACTACCGTACTCGAAAGTGCCGGCATGCGCAGCAGCTCACCGTCATCGCCGAGCGTAACCGAGCCGGCGCCGCCCAGCGTGATGACCGCAGCCCCGGCGCCCTTGTCGAGCAGCGCATTGAGCGCGGTGACGCAGCTCGCGTCATCCGTGGGCAGAATGCCCGTCAGCACCTGGCACTCGGTCTCGTTGGGGCAGACCAGGTCGACCGCAGGCCACGCTCTTGCCGGCAGGTCGCATGCCGGCGCCGGGTTAAAGATCGTATAGAACCCCAGCTCGTGAGCGCAAACAAGCGCCTCGGCCGTCGCCGCAAGGTCACATTCGCCCTGGGCGATAAAGACGCTTCCGGCAGCCGGGGCAATCTCGCTGGCGTCGCCGTCGAGCCCATCGGCCACCAGGTGCCTCAGCGCGCAGGCCACATCCTCACCCGTAAGCGCGTGGTTGGCGCCCGGCGACAGCACGATGCGGTTGTCACTCTCACAGCGAATGATAGTCGCGGTACCGGTCTCCACGTCATCGAGACGTGTCACAAGCTCAACGCCCACGCCGGCATCCTGGAGCCCTGCCACAAGTGCATCGCCAAAGGCATCGCGCCCAACAGCGCCGATCATGCACGTGCGCACACCCATGCGCGCGGCGGCGACGGCCTGGTTGGCGCCCTTGCCACCGGCATTGGCGATAAAACCGCTGCCACCGACTGTCTCGCCCGCGCGCGGCATGCGCTCGCACGCCACCGAAAGGTCCATGTTCATGCTGCCGAACACCGCAACGATGCCGCGATCTGCCATGGAAACCTCCTCATCTGCGAGCCTTATGCCCACCGCCGGCCGTCGATCGTGCACTCTCGCACCCCCTATAACTTTAGTTCACTTTGATGTGGACGCGCGCTTGAGCTTGCGCCAGCAGCAAGCATTCACAGGAGCAGGCAGCTACAATGAATACGTGCTGATTATTCTCGTCATTGGATGATGTTTTATGGAACAACTCTCGCAATCGGGCTCGCGCGGTCGACGCCGCACGGGCAACGAGCCGGCGCCGCACGAACGCGTGAAGGGCGAACGCCGTGCCAACGAACCGCGACGCACCGCGAGCCCCCATCGCGCTTCTGCCAACAACGCGGGCCGCGCCAACACTCCCGCCGCGGAGCAGACGCCTGCTCGCCCCAAATCCCGCTACATCCCTGCCCTTGACGGCCTGCGTACGCTCGCCGTCGTCGCGGTGGTGCTCTATCACCTTAACCTCACGTGGGCGCAGGGCGGCCTGCTTGGCGTCACGATCTTCTTTGTGCTTTCGGGCTATCTGATCACGCGCTTGCTGCTCAACGAAGTCGCTAAGACCGGACGCATCGACCTTAAGAGCTTCTGGATTCGCCGCATCCGTCGCCTGGTCCCCGCCGTGGTGACCGTCGTGGTGGTAACCTGCGCGCTGTGCACCATCTTTAACCACGTGATGCTCACCAAGATGCGCCCCGACATCCTGCCGTCGCTGCTGTTCTTCAACAACTGGTGGCAGATTGCCCAAAACGTCTCGTACTTCAATGCTCTGGGCGACCCCTCGCCGCTCACGCACTTTTGGTCGCTTGCCATCGAGGAACAGTTCTACCTGATTTGGCCGCCACTGCTGTTTGCCATGGTATCCATGCATGTGAGCAAGCCCAACACGCGCCGCGTGGTTCTGGGCCTTGCCGCGGTATCTGCCCTAGCCATGATGGTGCTTTACAACCCTGCCGCCGACCCCAGCCGCGTGTACTACGGCACCGACACCCGCGTGTTCTCGCTGCTGCTGGGTGCCTGGATGGCCTTTATCCCCGATCGCGACCTGGCGCCGGTGCGTCTCGCTCATCGTTTGGGGCTCAATCGCCTAGCTGGCGCCGTCAAGCACGGCAAGAACGCCGAGGGCAAGCCTGGCGAGAAGGCCGACGAATCAGCCGAGACCGCCCCGGCACAGCCGAGCGCCCTCGTGCGCTTTTGGTCCTCGCCCGCATCCATCGATGTATTGGGCGTCGTGGGTCTGGTTGGCCTTGCCGCCATGGTCGCGCTCACCAACGGCTACACCGCGTTCCAGTATCGCGGCGGCACGCTGTTATGCTCCATCCTCACGCTCATGGTCATCGCGGCCTGCGTGCAGCCCCAGGCCACGGTCGCACGAGCTTTGGCCGCCGAGCCACTCGTGTGGGTTGGCAAGCGCTCGTACAGCATCTACCTGTGGCACTATCCGCTGCTGTTGCTCATGAACCCGGTCGCCAACATCAACGATACACCGTGGTGGCAGTACATTTTGCAGGTGCTGTTGGTGGTCGCCGTGGCCGAATGCTCATATCGCTTTATCGAGACGCCGTTTAGAAAGGGCGCCTTTGGGCGCACCGTATCCGAGTTCCGCGACGGCACCGCCACGCCCGCCAACTTGGTGCGCGCGCACGTCCCTGCCTGTGCAGCCTGCGCTGTCGTGTTGGTCGTTGCACTGGGCGGCCTGATCTTTGTGCCCGAGACGTCTGCGCTGAGCGGCGAGGGCGCCGAAGTTCTGAACAAGGAAGCCAAGAACACCGCGCCCACCGACCAGCAGGCGGCCGACGACACCGACAAGGACAACGACGGCTTCCCCGATGGCTCCTACGATCTGCTTATGATCGGCGACTCCGTGTCGCTGCGTGCCGTAGACACCTTTGACGGCGTGTTCCCGCACAGCCATATCGATGCCGAAAAGGGCCGCCAGTTTGATGCGGGGCGCGCGACATTTGAGGGCTATATCCAGCAGAACCTTGCCGGCAAGATCGTGGTCTTTGCCCTGGGCACCAACGGCTTGGTAACCGACGACCAGATCGACGCCATCATGGCCGATGCGGGAGATAAGCGTATGGTGGTGTTTGTGAACACGCGCAGCCCGCAGCCGTGGGTTGGCTCTACCAACCAGGCCATCGCCAACGCCGCTACGCGCTACAAGAACGTGCGCGTTATCGACTGGTACGGATACAGTGCCAACCGCAACGACCTGTTCGATGGCGATGGCACGCATCTATCGACCACTGGCGTGACTGAGTACCTCAACTTGATCCACGATGCAGTCAAGAAGGACCTGCCCGTGCATCCCGAGGATCACGTCAATGATCCGCAGCCGGCAGCCGTCAAGTCTGCCACCGACGCACTCGTTAACGCCCTCGCCTTCAAACCGCACAAGCTAGGCACCGACAAGTAGCACACCGTCAAATCCGCTTGCACCCGGAGGGGGCGTCTGCCACGGCAGACGCCCCCTCCGGCAGTTAGGGACGTTCCTTATGTGCCGGTACCTAG
>DBEXKF010000076.1:0-3461 GCA_048175045.1 Collinsella sp. | reverse complement strand
ATGGCGTACTTGTGCGGGGTGTACTCCCAATCCGTGGTGAGGATGGGGCCCGACGGGCAGTTCTCGAGCATGGTCTCGATCATGTCGATCGAATCGTAGACCTCCTGGATGCGGACGGCGGTACGGCCGAAGGCATCGCAGGTGTCGGCCGTGGCGGCGTGCATCTTTTGGACGTCCGGATCGGCATAGCCGTCGAAGGGATGGTCAAAGCGCACGTCGCGGGCATAGCCCGAGCCACGCATGAGCGGGCCGACCGGCGAGAAGTCGCGTGCGATCTTGCGGTCCAGAATGCCGATACCGCTCGTACGCTCGATAAAGTTGGGCGTGGAGAGCAAAACGTCGACGAGTTCCTGAACCTCGGAGCGCAGCTGGTGGATGGTCGTGAGCGTGGAGAGCTTCTGCTCGGCCAAAAAGTCGCGACGCACGCCGCCGATCACATTGAGGCCGTAGGTCTTACGGTGACCGGAGAGCTTCTCGGCCAGGTCCATGGACTTCTCGCGGACGCGGAAGAACTGCTGGAAGCCGGAGTCGAAGCCCGTGTAGTGAGACGCCAGGCCAATGTTGAGCAGATGCGAGTGCAGGCGCTCGACCTCGAGCATGATGGCGCGGATGTACTGGGCGCGCGGCGGGACATGAATGCCCTGGGCGCGCTCGACGGCCTCGGCATAGGCCACCGAGTGGGCGCAGCCGCAGATGCCGCAGATGCGGTCGGCGAGGAACGTCACAGCGTCATAGTTCAGGCGCGTCTCGGCGACCTTCTCCATGCCGCGGTGCACGTAGAACAGACGGTAGTCGGCATCGACGATCGTCTCGCCCTCGACAAACAGGCGGAAGTGGCCGGGCTCGTCGGAGGTAATGTGCAGCGGGCCCATGGGGACAAGCGTCGTCTCCTTGCCCTTGGTATCGGCCAAGAACTCGTAGTTTTCCATGTCGCTCGCAGGAGCGGGACGGAAACGGTAATCCATGGAGTCCTTGCGCAGCGGATACAGGCCGCTGGGCCAATCGTCGGGCAGCACCAGGCGACGACGATCGGGCAGGCCCTCGGGGATCAGGCCGAACATATCGCGCAGTTCGCGCTCGCCCCAAACGCAGGCGGGAACGAACGGCGTCACGGACGGGAACGTCATCTTGGCGGGATCGACCTCGGTGCGCACGGTCACCCAGCCGGGATCCTCCCCCTCCATGGAGATGACGTAGTACACGGCGTAACGGCCGCACAGGCTGCGCTCGTCGTTGCCGATGATCACGGGGATCCAGCCGTAGCGCTCGTAGTACAGGTAGTGGACAGCCTCGGGCAGCTTGTCCTGCTTGACGGTGATCGTCAGCTGGTCCTCGCACTGCCACTCGACCTTCTCGATAGCGCCCGGCACTGCGGCGCGCAGGGCCTCGACGTGGCTTTCGCAACGACGAGCGTAGTCCTTCTTTTCAGGTTCTGCCATGGTGCTAATTCACCTCGCTTGTCTTGGTCTGGGAACTGAACACCATGCGGTAGAGAGGAGCCTCGTGGAGCTCTTCGACGCTCTGGTTCAAAACGACGGACGTTGCATCCTCGACGCCGCTCGTGATGGCGACCGGGGTGGCGATACCGAACCACATGACCACGATCGCGAGGGCGATCTCGGGGATGATCATGAGGGCGGGCACCTCGTGGCGCTTCATGCCCTCGGGCGCCTTGCCGAAGATGGACTTGAGCGCGATGCCGGTAAGGGCAAAGTACACGCCGGTGAGGCCAATGGCCACGAGCACGACCACCCAGATGGGACCGGACTGGACGCCGGCCACGAAGGTGAGGAACTCGGAGATGAACAGGGCGAACGGCGGGAAGGCGGCGAGCGCGAGCAGGGCGATGATGGTGAGCGCTGCCGTGACGGGAGCGATCTCGACGACGCCCTTGATCTTGTTCAGGTCGCGGGTGTGGTAGATGTGCTGGATGTTACCGGCCATGCAGAAGGCGAGCGCCTTCGTGAAACCGTGGAAGATGCAGTGCAGCAGGCAGGCGGCGATACCGAGCGGACCACCGATACCCAGGCACAGCGCGACCACGCCGACGTTGTCGACGGAGGAGTACGCGAAGCGGCGCTTGATATCGTCCTGCTTAAAGATGCACAGGGCGGCCACCAGGATGGACAGCGTGCCCAGGATGAGCAGGAGCGTACGCGGATAGGTGTCGCCCACCGTGATGATGGACAGGGAGTAGAAGCGGATGATCACCAGCATGGCGCACTTGAGCAGCACGCCCGAGAGCAGCGCGGAGACCGGGCTCGGAGCCTGGGAGTGCGCGTCGGGCAGCCAAGTGTGCATGGGGAACAGGCCCGCCTTGGTGCCGAAGCCGATGACGATGAACGCGAACGCGAGGCGCACGAGCATCGGGTCGAACTGGTCGGCGTAGGGCATGATGGAGGTGAGGAAGGCTGCCTCATGCGCGTTGGGCATGATATCGGCGGCGTTCGCGTAGATGAGCAGCGTGCCGAACAGGCCGAAGGCCACGCCGGCGGTGCAGACCATCGCGTACTTCCAAGACGCCTCGAGCGCCTGCTTGTTCTTGTAGATGCCCACGAGGAACACGGTCGACAGCGTGGTGGCCTCGACCGCCGCCCAGGTGAGGATGATGTTGTTGGACAGGCAGGCGAGCAGCATCGTGAAAACGAACAGGCTAAACAGCGCGTAGTACTGCTTGGTGCGCTCGGCCGGCATGGTCTTCTCCTCGATATCGATCTTGATATAGGAGATGGAGTACACGCCGGTGATGAACCCGATGATGCCTACCAGAAGGACGAAGATCGACGAGAGCGAATCGAGATGGAGCCACAGGCCCAAAGCGTCGATATTCTGCCCGCTCGAGAGCATGGTTCCCGCGGTGACGACCGAAAGGACGAGGGTCGCCGCGACGGAGATGGTGTTGAGCCCCGCAAAGACGCTGTAGGACGTCGTCTTGGGGAGCGCAGCCATAATCAGGGAGAACACGAGGGGACAAGCGAGCAGGGCGACCGTCAGCATTGAAACATCCAGGGCCTACCCCTTCAATTCGGTCAGGTCGTGGGAGTCGAGCGACTTGGTGTCGTTCCAGATCCTCACGACGACGGCGGACATGATGATGACGGCGAAAATGGCGTCGGTGGCGATGCCGATCTCGATGATCTCGGGGGCCGTGGGCGCGAGCAGGGCGAGCGTCACGTGGCTACCGTTCTCCATAAGGCAGTACCCGAAGATTTGCTTGAGGATGTTGCGCTGGGAGATGATGCACGTGAGGCCGACGAAGAAGTGCGCGAAGCTGATGGCGAGGGCCGGAGTAGCCACCTCAGCGGTGGGCAGGCTCAGGCGCGTGACCACCGCGAAGCAGATGGCCACCTCCAGACCGGTGAGGATGATGGTCCAGGCCGGCTTGATGGAGGAGGTCAGCGTGCTATCGGCAGGCGAACCCATCTTTTTGTAGGCACGGTTGAGAATGAACGGAACGAGGA
>DBEXKF010000075.1:0-3284 GCA_048175045.1 Collinsella sp. | reverse complement strand
GGCCTCGCGCGCGGTAATAACGCGGCAGATTGCCGGCTGGCACAGGCCGTCGTCGAGCTCGATGCCACGGCGGAGCGGTTCTAGATCGCGGTCGGACAGACTGCCGTCCACGAGTGCCTGGTAGGTCTTATAGACATGCTTGCTGGGGTGCAGCAGGTCCTGCGACAGGTCGCCGTCGGTGGTAAAGAGCAAAAGGCCCGTGGTGTCGCGGTCCAGGCGACCCACCGGGAAGAGCCCCGGAAATCGGTCGCGCGGAACCAAGTCCGCCACACAGGGGCGCTCCTGCGGGTCGCTCATGTTGGTAAGGTAGCCGGTCGGCTTGTAGAGCATCAGGTACACGGCGCCCTGGTTGAGCTTGACCGGCATGCCGTCGACCTCGATACGGTCGCGGTCGACATCGACCTTGGTGCCCAGCTCGGTCGCGACCTCGCCGTTTACCGTCACACGACCAGCGGTCATCAGGTCCTCCGAACCGCGGCGGCTCGCCACACCCGCGCGCGCCAAAAAGCGCTGCAGGCGCATGGTGTGCGGGTAGACGTGCTGGGCGTCGGTTGCGGGTACTGCGTTGCCCACGGCGCGCGTCTCCCCTGCTTCGTTAGTCCTCGTCATGCATATCCTCCGAGGTCTCGTCGACGACCAGGGCCTCAAAGTCCTCGGCTGCCTCAACATCTTCAACATCGGTATCGAGCAGTTCGCGCTCTTCGTCCAAGTCCTCTGCCTGCTCCTCGAGCGTGGACCGAATACTGCGGCCGCTCAGGCGCTCACGGATAAACTGGCGCGACTGCTCGTCGGGGGCAAACTGCTCCAGATCGGGCAGATCGCGGGTGGAGCGCAGACCGAACTTTTCCAAGAAGGCGTTGGTCGTGCCGTAGATGATGGCTTGACCGCGCTGGGGGTCGCGGCCGAGCTCGCGCACTAGACCCTTGTCCACGAGCGACGCGATGACGCCGTCGGAGTTGACGCCGCGGATGCCCTTGACCACCTCGCGCGTCACGGGCTGGTGGTATGCGATGACGGCCAGGGTTTCGAGCGCCGCCTGCGACAGCTTTTGCGTGTCCCAGCTCAGCACATAGGCCTCGACCACGTCGTGGTAGGCGGGGTGCGTAAACAGGCGCCAGCCGCCGGCGACCTCGCGCAGCTGAAAGCCGCGATTGGCCTCCTCGTACTCAACCTTGAGCTCGGCGAGCAGCGACGCGCACTCGCCCGGGGTGATATCCAGTGCGCCGGCCAGCGCGGGCGCACTCACCGGGTCGCTCGACACCAGCAGCAGCGCCTCGAGAGCGCCTTTGAGGCTGTTTGCCTCCAGCGTGGAAAGGGTTGACATGGTTGCGGCTCCTATTCGGTGAGCTCGGGGCCCTCGCCGGGCACGTATGCCTCGGCTCCCTCGACTCGGTTGATTTGAATGGTTCCAAAGATCTCATCTTGACTCAGCGTGAGCGAGCCGCGTTTGGCGAGCTCCAGCATGGCCAGGAAGGTGACGACGAGCTGCTCGGTGGTGGCGTCGCCGTCCAGTAGCTCGCGGAAGGTGCAGGTTTGGTGCGCCATGGTAAAGCGGTCGACCGAGGCCACCGTCAGGTCGAGCGGCACGCGATGGGGTGCCACGTGTTCGGCTTCCAGCAGGAAGGTCTGACGCTTGCCGTCCAGGTCGGCGCAGATGACGGCCAGGCCGCGCAGGGTGATGCCGGCCAGATAGTCGGGCATCAGGCCCAAGAACTCAGGGTCGGGGCCGGCCACGCGCGGGTGCATTCGGCTTTCGGCCTGCATGCGCGCGCCAAGGGCTGCCGCCGCGCCCTTAAACTGCTTGTAGGCGATCAAGCGCTGAATCAGGACCTCGCGCAGGGCGTCGCCGTCGAGGGCACTGAGTTCCTCGAGGTCTTCGTCGAAGTCGTCATCGTCGTCCGCCTTGCGCGGGGCTTCCTGCGGCACCAGCGAGGCGGCCTTGATGTCCAAAAGGGTTGCCGCGACCAGCAAAAAGTCGCTCGCCACGTCCAGGTCCAGCGCCTCGATGCGCTCGGCCTCGGCCAGGTATTGCTCGGCCACCTCGCTAATCGAGATGGCGCCGATATCTACTTTTTGGCGGGTTACCAGCTGCAGCAGCAGGTCGAACGGTCCGCTGTAGACCTGCGTCGACACGCGATACGACATCTTCGACCTCCTTTGACGGCGCCTTCGCGGCGCGGTTTGGGTGCATGTTGCGACCGTTTTGCACGGTCGACCTGTAAGTTTACCCTAGATGCCGGCGATTGCGAAGGTGAGCAGCTGCTCTGCCAACGGATACACGGTAACGTCGAAATAGCGGCCGATCACGTCGATGCCGGTCCACATGGGCAGCAGGTACAGCACGATGATGAGGATCGGCATGGCGTATTGCTGCAGGCGGTAGTAATTGGCGAGCGCCTGGCCTTTGAGAAACGGGACGATGATCGACGAGCCGTCGAGCGGCGGGATCGGGATGAGGTTAAAAAACGCAAGCGATAGGTTAACCACGATAAACGTAGCACCGAAGTTCATGATCTGCGATGCCACGGCAAAGGACATGCTGGTGTAGAGGCTGCCGTACGTTGCGCGCATGAGGACCGCGGCAAGACACGCGAGTGCGATGTTCGACGCGGGGCCGGCCACGCTCACCAGGACCTCGTCGCGCTTGGGGTGCTTGAGGTTGTTGAGGTAGACAGGCACGGGCTTGGCAAAGGCGAACACCGGGCCACCGGCTGCGAGCATGAGCAGCGGCAGGATGATGGTGCCAAACGGGTCGATATGGTTGAGCGGGTTGAGCGAGACGCGGCCGCGCGAGCGGGCCGTCTTGTCGCCGAGCGCCCAGGCCGCCGCGGCGTGTGCGCTCTCGTGGATAACGATGCCCACGATGACGGCGACGGCGCTAGCGAGCAGGTTCATGAGGTAGCTGCTGGACATGGCGTTCCCCTAGCGGACACGGCGCGAGGCGCGCGTGAGCAGGTAGTCGGCTACAAACAGGATCACAGCGACAATGGCGTAATCCAGGCGGAACACGCCGCCAAAGGGCGACGTGATGACGCCGTAGCCGGCGATGGCGCTCGGCAGCGCGCGCGAAAGCTCAACGACAAAGCCCACAATCTGCAGCTTGGCGGTGAGGCCGCTAAAGCACAGCAGCACGGTCATCGCGCTCATAAAAATGCCGCAGATGCGACAGGCGATGGCGATGATGCTCATCGCCACGGCAGCGGCCTTACGAGAGTTCACGCGCGGTCTCCTCTTCGATCTGGGTGGAAAGCTCCAGCCATTCGTCCTCGAGCTTGGGCAGCTCT
>DBEXKF010000074.1:0-6808 GCA_048175045.1 Collinsella sp. | reverse complement strand
AGGAGGGCTCCACGGCCACGCCTTGGCCCCAGGACGCCATGCAGTCGGCCGCGGACGCCAAGGCGGCGGAGCTGCTCGCCACCGAGCGCGCCGTGACGCGCACGGACGAGTTCAGGAGCGTCTACAAGCCCGTCGAGCCGTGCATGGCGGTAGCGATGAACTACAGGACCGGCGGGGTTGTCGGCAAGCTGGCAATCCAGAAGCAGACGCTGACGCTCGACGCCGGCTGCGTCATAAAGCACACGGCGAGGAGGTACGAGCGATGAGCGATTCGGCGGTCGAGATCAAGGGCGCTGCGGCGCGGCTGGCGGCGGCGATTCCGTCGGGCGGCAAGCGGCTGACGATGGAGTTCGGCACGGTCGTCGGCGTCCATGGCACGGCGCTGGACGTGATGCTTCGCGGTGCGGTGGTGACGGTCCCGATGGTGCGCTCCTGTACGGGGTGCATCATCACCGACCGCGCCGTGATCCTGTCGCAGGGCCCGCTGGCCGTGTGCATCGGCACGATGGCGGCGGTGTAGGCCGGCGTTACGGGGGGCCGAACCTGCAATGTGGCGGGGAATGGGCCCCACCACACTGCAGAACGGAAGGGAGGCCGGATGGAGGTGCTCAAGCTCTTCGCGCCGTACGGACCCGGCTGGCTTGGCGGCGCGGCGCTGGGCTGATCGCCTTCTATTTTGGGCGGCAATTTCTGGACGAATACAAGGTCCAGAACGAGCGCAAGGCGAACATCGACCTCAAGCGCGAGGAGCGAAAGCAGGCCGAAGTGGACGAGCGGGCGCAGCGAGATCGGGAGCGCTCGCAGATGGAAGGGCGAATCGCCGCGCAGATGGAGCGAAGCAACAGTCTCATGGAGGCGATGAAGACCCTCATGGAGTCGGTCGTCGCGTCGAATGACGTGCTGCACGCCGACCTGGTCCACAGCCAGACGCGTAGCCAGGGCATGGCTCAAAAGGTCGACCACATCTGCGACCGAGTCGACCTGATCTACAGCAAGGAATCCGACAGATAGGAGGAATCATGACTACCGAAGACATTATCCGCAAGGTGACGAGCCGAAAGTTCTGGCTGTGCACGGCCGCCTTCCTGGGCTCCGTCGCCACCAGCGTGGCCGGCATCGCCACGGACAACCAGACCGTCGCCGCCATCGGCACGGTGTGCGGGGTCGCGAGCGCGGCCATCTATGCCGCGGCCGAGCAGGCCGTGGACGCCGCGCGACTCAAGTCGGGAGGCGAGCATGACGGAGACTAAGGCCGAGACTAAGCGCAAGCTGCCGATGCGCAGCGTTTTCGCCATCGTCCTCGCGCTCGTGGCCGCCCTTGCCGCCCCGTGCGGCGCGGAGGCATATCAGAGCGTCGACAAGTACGTGAGCGGTGGCCACGGCTATCTCAATGCGTCCTACCTTGTAATCCACGAGACTGCGAATCCGGGCGCAAGCGCGTACAATCACACGCTCTTGTGGGGCCGCGATGACACCTATGCCGTGCATCACGTCATGGAGCTCGACGGCTCCACGGTCTACAACACGGTCGCGGAGAACCGCCTCTGCTGGCACGTGGGCAACGGCAATGGCTATACAATCGGCATCGAGTTAGCCCATGCCACCAATGCAGCCGACTTCTCAAAGCAGTGGGGCGAGGCGGTCAAGTGGGCTGGCGACGAGCTGCGTGCCCACGGTTGGGACACGTCACGACTCTTGAGCCACTACGAGGCTGCTCAGCGCTGGGGCGGCAGCGATCATACCGACCCCAATAGCTACTTTGCCCAGTACGGCAAGAGCTGGTGGGAGTTCAAGCAGGCGGTCGCGTCTTATTTGGGCAGCGGCTACGTAGCACCTATCGCGCCGACCAACGGCAACGGCGGGACCTATGAGGGAGGCGGCTACAGCTCACCGACGGCCAGCTTCCCGAAATCGACTGGCGCCTGCGTGAATGTCCACTATGCGCTGCACAACCGCGGCGGCGGCTGGAACTCCGAGGTGACGAACTTCGACGACTCCAGCGAGAACGGCTTCGCGGGCATGCCTTACGGCTCCCATGACATGTTGATTGCATGGGCCGATACCGGCACCCTACGCTATCGCGTCCACACCCGCGAATCCGGATGGCTCGACTGGGTGCAGGCCGCATCCTACGGCGACAGCGTGAACGGGATGGCGGGTGTCTGGGGCCAGACCATCGATGGTGTCCAGATGTACTACGTCACGCCTGGCGGTGACTACCGTCAGGTCTACTACCGCTCTCAGGATGTCGATCATGCCGGATGGTGGGGCGAGGTCTGCGACGACGGAACCACGTATGGCGGAGACGATTACGCCGGCTATTACAGCCATGCGCTCGACCGCCTGCAGGTCTACATCTCCGACGGGACTCGCCGATGATCGCGCTGACGTTCGTGCTCGGCTCGCTTTTCGGCGGCACCGTGGCGACAATCGGACTCTGCATCGTGAGCATCAACCGGCGCTAGCGACAGCGGGCGATAACAACAAAAGGGGCCGTGGCGGTTCGTCGCCACGGCCCCTTTTCGTATCCCTCGAATATCCTAAGTTGCCGCCAAACCCTAAGTACGGTCAGCGTATTGCAGCGCCGTCAGCGAGTTTTGCCTGTTGGTCAGCATCAATAGCGAGCTGCGGCAAACTGTCTCAATACTGCCACATGTGGTTGACGGGGCCGGAGCCTTTGCCCATGTCAAAGCCGGCGGCCAGAGCGCCGGTTAGGTAGGCCTTGCCGGCGTTGACGGCGTCGGCAAGATCCATGCCCTGAGCCAGCGCGCAGGCGATGGCGGACGAGAGCGTGCATCCGGTGCCGTGCGTGTTGTCGGTCTCGATGCGCTTGTGGCGGAACCACGTGGTGAGTGGATCTCCCAGATGGTTGCCCTCGTCATCGAGTGGCGCGGGTTCGGCCAGTACATCGTTGGCCTCGTTGACAAGATGCCCACCCTTAACGAGGGATGCGCAACCAAAGCGGCGGGTGAGGAGCATGGCAGCATTTTGCTGCGTGCGCTCGGAGTCGACCTCATAGTCGAGCAGTGCCATGGCCTCGGGAATATTGGGCGTGATAACCGTCGCTAGCGGGAACAGGCGGCGGGTGAGCGCCTCGGCGGCATCTTCGGCAATCAGCCGCGCGCCCGAGGTGGCGACCATGACGGGGTCGACGACCACGTTCGTTGCGTTCCAGGCGCTCAAGCGGTCGGCGATGACTTCGATAATCTCGACAGAAGAAACCATGCCGATCTTGACGGCGCTGGGGCGGATATCGTCAAAAACGGCGTCAATTTGCGCGGCTACGATATCTGGCGAGATATCCTGCACGGCGGTAACGCCCAGGGTGTTTTGCGCTGTGATGGCGGTGATGGCCGTCTCGGCATACAGGCGGTGCGCCGTGATGGTCTTGATGTCGGCCTGAATGCCGGCGCCACCGCTGGAATCGGATCCCGCGATGGACAGGACGGCAGGTACCTTACTACGATCCATGTTCGCTCCCTTGTTCGGTCGGAATCAAATGGGTCTTTAAGCCAGCATTATAAAGATGCCCGGGCCGACTCTATGCCGAACCCGGGCGGGCGATGCAATCTCTACGCAAGTGTAAGTAAATGTTCACAAGTCAACAATTGACAGGCACCAGCTCGCCGCCAGAAGCGGCCGCGGCGACAGGGTTAGTCCTCCATGCCGAGGTCGATCGTGGTGCCCTCGAAGATCTTGTTGACGGTGCGGACGGCGCACATCTTGCCACACATGGTGCAAGTGCCCTCGGTGGCGGCGGGGGACTCCTCGTAGCGCTTCTTGCCCGTAACCGGGTCGAGCGCGCACTTCCACATGGCGTCCCAGTCGAGCTTGCGGCGTGCCTGGCCCATCTTGTCGTCCATGTCGCGGGCGTGGGGCACCTTTTTGGCGATGTCGGCGGCGTGTGCGGCAATCTTGGTGGCCATGAGGCCGTCGAGCACGTCCTGGGCGTTGGGCAGGCACAAGTGCTCGGCCGGCGTCACGTAGCACAGGAAGTCGGCGCCGGAGCTGGCGGAGATAGCGCCGCCGATGGCAGCGGTGATGTGGTCGTAGCCCACGCCGATATCGGTCACCAGCGGCCCGAGCACATAGAACGGGGCGTTGTGGCACAGGCGCTTCTGCAGTTTCATGTTGGCGGCGATCTCGTCGAGCGCCATGTGGCCCGGCCCCTCGACCATGACCTGGACGCCGGCGGCCCAGGCGCGCTTGCACAGCTTGCCCAGCTCGATCATCTCGGCAGTCTCGGTGGCGTCGTTGGAATCGTAGAGACAACCCGGGCGGCAGGAGTCGCCGAGCGAGATGGTCACGTCGTACTCGTGGCAAATCTCGAGCAACTCATCGTAGAACTCGTAGAACGGATTTTCGTTGCCGGTGACCTCCATCCAGCCAAACAGCAGCGAGCCACCGCGGCTCACGATGTTCATCAGGCGGCCGGTCTCCTTAAAGGTCTTGGTGACCGACTTGTTGATGCCGCAGTGAATGGTCATAAAGTCCACGCCGTCCTCGGCGTGCGCGCGCACGACCTCGAACAGGTCGTCCTTGGTGAGCTTGACCAGCGGCTTCTCCATGTAACCGATGGCGTCGTACATGGGGACGGTGCCTACCATGAGCGGCGTCTCGTCGATGAGCTGCTGGCGGAACTGGCGCGTCTTGCCCGAGTTGGAGAGGTCCATGATGGCGTCGGCGCCAAAGTCCTCAGCGATCTTGACCTTCTTCCATTCCTCGGCGGCATCGGCCTTGTCGCCCGAGATGCCCAAGTTCACGTTGACCTTGGTGGACAGGCCCTCGCCGACACCAAAGGCGCGCATGCCCTTTTTGATGTGCACGATGTTGGCGGGAATGGCGATGCGGCCGTCGGCCACGCGCTCGCGGATGTACTCGGGGTCGCGATGCTCGCGCTCTGCGACTTCCTTCATCTGCGGCGTGATCTGTCCGGCGCGGGCGAAGTCGATTTGCGTGACAAGCTTGGACTCGGTCTGTGTGCTCATTGACACGGCTCCCTTCGTTGGCATTACCCATATCAGGTTTGCGGGTCAGGGCGGGCGCGCCCAATCTCAGCCTGCCGTCCTGTCCTGCAAGCTCCCCGTTTATGTAGTGGGCTCAAGTATAGCCTGAATGGGTACGATTGGCCTAACGAACGTGCCTGTGGGGAGGCGTACATGGAAGACAAGCATCTATATCGAGAGACGCAATGGGACATATCGGCCGAGGAGGGCCGTGCGCACCATGGGTTGGTCGCGATTGGTTTTGCGGTGCTTGCCGTGCTGGTGATTGCCTTTTGTATTTGGACGTTTGGCGGTCGCGGCGGCGCTGCCTGGGAGTTTGAGGCCGATGATAGCCTAGCGATTATGGCGGTGAGGAGTACTGGCGGTAATGCCAATACGCTCGCCATTCCGGGCGATTATTGGTACCCGCGCGATGAGTTTGTGCAGTTGCAGCTGAGTGGTGGGTCTATTCCTGGTGAGGAAATCGAACGCGTGACGTTTGATGCAGCGCTCAAAACGCTCACGGTAAAGCTCAAAGATCAGGGAGACGTGCCCACGACCATGGATATCGCCCTGACGGACTGGCGTTTGGAGCCTCCGACGGGTGTTGCGGTGTCCGAGGTTGAGCACGTCAAGATTGTCTATCAGGACGGTTCGACAAATGGGATTGCAAAGGCCGACGGTCTAGCAGAATAGGTGTCGAGCCTAGCAGCCAATTCATAAAAGTTGCGGTGGAATAGTTCCTGATTGTGCGATAAAAGGCTCAAATAGGAACTATTCCACCGCAAGTTATATGGAGAAAGCTGAGCGGGTCAGTGTTGGGTGCCGGCTCTAGAGTGCTCGTTGATGAAGGCCAGGCTGTCTGGGGACGAGAGCTCGGGGACATAGCGGTAGCCAAGGTTGAACTCGGTAAGACCGGCGGCGTCCTCGACCTTGTTTTCCGCCATCCAACGGACCATCGAACCGCGTGCCTTTTTGCTGGCGGTCGATCGCTGGACGGGCTTGCCGTTGCGGACACCTTCGCCAAAGAGACAAGTGACGGTTGTGGCGTCGCCTGCGAGATGGGGTAGAACGGCTTTGGCGTATTCCACGCTGGCAAGGTTGACGATCGTGGTGTCGGAACCGGCCGGCGCAATTGCCTGCGCGAGTCGATTCCCCCAGAAGGCATAGAGATCGCGAGCGCCGTCGACGGAGAGCTTCGCCCCCATTTCGAGCCGATAGGGCGACACGCCGTGGAAGGGGCGCACGCATCCGTAGAGTCCCGAGAGGATCCAGAGATGGTTTTGCAGCCAGTCGAGCTGTGCAGCATCCATGACCTCGGGCGCCATACTTTGGTATTGGATGCCGTGGTAGGACATGACGGCGGGGGAGATTCGACGTGCGATATCGGGATCGGCGAGGTCGGCATCGCTCAGGACGGGCATAAATTCGTGAAGCGTATCCAGGCACGTTGTAAGCAGCTTGTCGCTCACGTTCCAAAGGGCCTGCAGGCCGCCGCTGCCTCCATTCCGCTCGATATCTAGCAGTGCGCGGTGGAGGCGAGCCATCTCGTGCGCAAAAGGTGGAATGCTCAGGACTTCAAAAGCATCTTGGGCCGCGCGCATCTGCTTGGCGGGCGAAATGATGACCTGCAGCATGGGCTCTCCTCTGCCAAAAAAGGAAGTTGCGGTGGAATACGGTCTGTTTTGGCCGTTTATGGGCCAGTTTAGTCCGTATTCCACCGCAAGTTATAATGGGCTGGTTACGCGCGCTCGAGGAAGGCCTTGTAGCCGCGATAGGCCTCGTAGATGTCGGCCTTGTTGGCGACCTCCCACAGGGCGTGC
>DBEXKF010000073.1:0-5205 GCA_048175045.1 Collinsella sp. | reverse complement strand
AAGATTTCACCCGTTTGAGAAGGATAACATAGCGACCCTCTCCATCTGGGCTGTTATATGTTTCTTTTTTTATATCATAAGGGCGTTTTTTACAAACCCGCAGGAAATGCGAGCGTGAACAACTACCGTTCACCGATTTGTTTAGTTTTTTCCTTGCCTTTGTACGACGTTCACTCTAGCTGTTATGCCAGCTTTAGCAGGGTAAAGTGCCTCTGAGTGGGCTTTAGGACGTGCTCAGAGATCTACCCCTAACTTTGCTGATACCGACGGTGTACGGAGGTCGCCTAAAGGTTGTTTTCTAGGCATTTCCCAAAATCTACCGTATAGGGTGCGCGTGCGGGGGTATCATCTTCCACCGAAAATAGTTTCTAGTGTTAGGGGTTTTCGGTGGAAGATACCGATTTCCGTGAGCTTGGGCGTCAGCTCCTTACCGAGTTCGGCAGCATGCATCAGCGCATTTCGCGCTTTGCGGACAAAGCCCTCGGCGGCGAGATGGCCGTCATGCGCGCCCTCATGCGCGCCGGCGGCTCGCTCACGCCGAGCGAACTCGCCGATCGTGCCTGGGTCTCGAGCGCCCGCATCGCCAATATCCTGCGCGCCCTCGAGGCCAAGGGCTGGATCGAGCGCGAGCACTCAAAGACCGACCGTCGTCGCGTACACGTCACGGTGACCGACAAAGGATTCCAGGATCTCGAAATCAAACGTCGGGAATTCGAGGACCGCACCGCGGCCTTCCTCGAGCAGCTTGGCGAAACAGATACCCAAGAGATGGTGCGCCTTCTTAGACGTGCCAACGAAATTATCGACCGCAATCAAGAAAGGAGAGATGCCGAGTGAGGATTCTCAAGCTCTTTAAAAAACATATCCTGGCACTGTTCGCAGCTATCGTACTTATCGTAATCAGCTGCAACGCCGATCTGGCACTGCCTACCTATATGAGCGACATCGTCGACGTGGGCGTGCAGCAAGGCGGCATCGCCTCGCCCGTGCCCGACACCATTCGCGCCAAATCGCTCGACGACCTCGAACTCTTTATGAGCACCAAGGACGCCAAAGCTGTGGAGGCCGTGTTTGGCAAGGCGGACAATAACGGCATTCGAACGTACAAGGGCACCGAGGAGGAGCGCGCCGACGGCGGCAAGATTGCCGACATCATGAGCCTCCCCGAGACTGTCGTCCTTTCGTTCAACCAGGGCATCGATGCCAACTCCATGGGCGACATGACCGGCGCATCTACCGAGGCAAGCGATGGCGGCGCCGCTCAGGCCATGCCCACGCCCGAGCAGATGGCGGCGATGACGCCCGAGCAACTCGCCGAGATGCAGCAGAAGGCCGCTGCGGCGCAGAACATGCAAAAACAGATTGATGCCGACGGTGGCAAGATCACCATGAAGAGCCTGCGTCTAGGCGTTGAAGGCGGCCTAATCGACCAGGGCAAGCTCGTCGAGGGCGCCAACGATATGGCGGACAAAATGGGCTCCATGTCGGGCTCCATCGTGACCCAACGCGCCGTGAGCTATGTGCAAGACGAGTACAAGGCGCAGGGCATCGACCCCGCCGACGTGCAGAACGCCTACCTGGGCCGCATGGCGACCACGATGTTTGGTCTGTGCCTAATCTCGCTCGTCGCCACCATCCTGACCGGTGCCGTGGCTTCGCGCACCGCCTGCTCCATCGCCCGCGACCTGCGCCGCGAGACCTTCAACAAGGTTATGCACTTCTCGCCGGCCGAAGTGGGCAAGTTTAGCCAGGCCTCGCTCATCACCCGCTGTACCAACGACATTCAGCAGATCCAGATGGCCGCAACCCTGTTTATCCGCATGTGTCTGATGGCCCCCGTCATGGGCATCGTCGCCGTCATGCGCGTCCTGGCCAACCATACCGGCCTAGAGTGGACCATCGCCGTGGCCATCATCGCGGTCTCGGCCGTCGTCGGCGTGCTTATGGGCCTCACCATGCCCAAGTTCAAAAAGATGCAGAGCTTTGTGGACCGCGTGAACCTTACCGCCCGCGAGCTGCTCGACGGCCTTATGCCCATCCGCTCGTTCAACCGCGAGGAGCATGAGCTCGAGCGTTTTGACAAGGCTTCGCTCGACCTGATGACCACGCAGCTCTACACCAACCGCGCCATGAGCTTTATGATGCCGCTCATGATGCTCGTCATGAACTGCATCACCGTGCTTATCGTCTGGTTTGGCGCGCAGGGTGTGTCCGACGGCGTGATGCAGGTCGGCAACATGATGGCGTTCATCTCCTACACCATGCAGATCGTCATGGCGTTTATGATCCTCACCATGGTTTCGGTCATCCTGCCCCGCGCCGAGGTCGCAGCCGAGCGCGTGGAAGAGGTCATCACCTGTCCCACGAGCATCAACGACCCTGTCTCACCCAAATTGCCTGCTGCCAGCGCGCCGCGCGGTGAGCTCACCTTCCGTGACGTGAGCTTCCAGTATCCCGATGCCCGCGCCGACGTCATCAGCGGCGTGAACTTCACCACACATGCCGGTCAGATGCTCGGCATCATTGGCTCCACGGGCTCGGGCAAGTCCACGCTCGTGCAGTTGATTCCGCGCCTGTACGACGTCACGGGCGGCAGCATTTCGCTTGACGGCGTCGACGTGCGTGACATGACTCTCTCCGAGCTGCGTCGCCGCATTGGTTACATCCCGCAGCAGGGGCGCCTGTTCTCGGGCACTGTCGAGAGCAACCTCAAGTTTGCCGGCGACATGGTGAGCGATGATGACATGCACCAAGCAGCGCGCATCGCACAAGCCGAGGACTTTATCGCCGAGCGCGAGGGCGGCTACGACTCCCCCATCAGCCAGGGAGGCTCCAATGTCTCGGGCGGTCAGCGCCAGCGCTTGGCCATCGCCCGCGCATTGGCCAAAAAGCCCGAGGTCGTGGTGTTCGATGACTCGTTTAGCGCCCTCGACTACAAGACCGACGCGCGCCTGCGCGAGGAGCTGGCCAAAAACGTTACCGACGCCGCACTCGTGGTCGTGGCCCAGCGCATCGCGACCATCATGCACGCCGACCAGATCATCGTGCTCGATGACGGCCACGTAGTGGGCACCGGCACGCACGAGGAGCTGCTACGCAGCTGCCCGGCGTACCTGGAGATCGCACAGTCGCAGCTTTCCGCCGAGGAGCTGGGGCTTACCCAAAAAGAAATTGCAGCCGTCATGGAAGGAGGCGAGCGCTAATGGCAGACGAGACCAAGACTCAGATTCCCAAGCCCACCCGCCAGCGTGGTCCCATGGGCCGCATGGGCGGCATGCGTCGTGGCGAAAAGGCCAAGGACTTTAAGGGCACCATGAGGCAGCTGCTCGGCTATATCGGCCAGCACAAGATTGCCGTGTTTGCCGCCGTCGCCTTTGCCGTGTGCTCGGTCATCTTTAACATTGTGGGGCCCAAGGTACTCGGTCAGGTTACCACCAAACTGTTCGAGGGCTTAGTTGCCAAGGTCAACGGCACCGGCGATGTCGACTTTGCCTGGATTGCCAAGACGCTCGGCTTTTTGCTCTGCCTGTATCTGGCGAGCTCTGTCTGCAGCCTCATCCAGGGCTGGCTCATGACCGGCGTCACGCAAAAGATCTGCTATCGCATGCGCAAGGAGATCGCCGCCAAGATCGCCGTCGTTCCGATGAGCTACTTTAACGGACACAGCAAGGGCGACGTGCTCAGTCGCATCACCAACGACGTCGATACGCTCGGCCAGTCGCTCAACCAGAGCGTGACGCAGCTCATCACGTCGGTGACGCAGATTATCGGCGTGCTCGTCATGATGCTGTCGATCAGCCTGCCGCTCACCGGCGTCACCGTGCTCACGCTGCCGGCCGCCGCGATTATCCTGACCGTGATGATTCACTTCTCGCAACCGTACTTCCGCGAGCAACAGCAAGTCCTGGGCGCCGTCAACGGCATTATCGAGGAGGACTTTGCCGGCCAGAACGTCATCCAGGTGTTCGACCGCGCCGAGGCCTCAATCGAGGAGTTCGACCGTCAAAACGACCGCCTCTTTATTAGTGGCTGGCGCTCGCAGTTCCTGTCGGGCCTGATGATGCCGCTTATGAGCTTGGTGGGCAACATGGGCTACGTGGGCGTCGTCGTGGTAGGCGCGCAGCTCGCGCTGACCGGCAATGCCACGCCCGGCGACATCCAGAGCTTTATCCAGTACGTTCGAAACTTTACGCAACCCGTGCAGCAGCTGGGCAACGTGAGCAACACGATGCAGTCGATGGCCGCCGCCACCGAGCGCGTGTTTGAGTTCCTGGCCGCGCCCGAGGAGGAGCAGAAGGCCGACGCGCAGATTCCCGAGAAGCGCCCCGGCCACGTGGAGTTTGACCACGTCAAGTTTGGCTACACGCCCGACAAGACCATCATCCACAACTTTAGCTGCGAGGCGCAGCCCGGCCAGACCATCGCCATCGTCGGCCCCACCGGCGCCGGCAAGACCACGCTCATTAAGCTGCTGCAGCGCTTCTACGACGTGGACGGCGGTTCGCTGCGCGTCGAGGGCGTCGACGTGCGCGACTGGGACCGCGCGGCGCTGCGCGGCGAGTTTGCCATGGTGCTGCAGGACACCTGGCTGTTTAACGGCACCATCCGCGAGAACATCCGCTACGGACGCCCCGATGCGACCGACGCCGAGGTCGAGGCCGCCGCACGCGCCGCACGCTGCGACCACTTTATCCATACGCTCGCCGGCGGTTACGACTTTATGATCAACGAGGAGGGCACTAACCTCTCACAGGGCCAGCGCCAGCTCGTGACCATCGCCCGCGCCATTTTGGCCGACCGCCCGGCACTGATTCTGGACGAGGCGACTTCCAACGTCGATACCCGCACCGAGGAGCTTATTCAGCGCGCCATGGATGCGCTGATGCAGGGCCGCACCAGCTTTGTCATCGCGCACCGCCTGTCCACGATCCGCAACGCCGACGTGATCTTGGTGATTCGCGACGGCGATATCGTCGAGAAGGGCACGCACGACGAGTTGCTCGCCCAGGGCGGCTTCTACGCCGACCTATATAACTCGCAATTCGACGAGGCGGCGTAAATTCTGCTGCAGGGAACGAATAACGCCCGAGAACGGGGACGCAGGACAACCTGCGCCCCCGTTTTTACGTCCACGGCACTCGAATTAGCTCTGTTGGGGCCCGATTGACAGCCCCTTCCGGACCCCGTGGCCAAAAAAGATCATAT
>DBEXKF010000072.1:0-3700 GCA_048175045.1 Collinsella sp. | reverse complement strand
TCACACACGGCTCGATGGTCAGATTGGCAAACGATGCCACGTAGATGTCTTTATACTCGTCGAGCTTGGCCGTCACCTTGTCGATGATGGTAAAGCGGCCAAGCTCGCGGATCTTGGACTTGATGCGCTCGGACTCGTCGGGGCGCACGTAGTTGTCGGTGAGGATCCTGCGGATGCGATCCAGGCCCTCTGCCACGGCTTCCTCGTCATCGGTTGAGCAGTACATGCCCAGCAGGTACTCCAGCACAAAGGTGGGCACGTTGGCGCCGCGCTTCATAAAGGCCGTCAGGTCCTTGCGTACGATCTTGCCGCCAAAGTGCTCGAGCAGCTTACCGTCCAGCCCGTCCATGTCGTAGCCGTCGTCCTCGGGAGCCTCGTCCGCGGCCTGGTCATAGCCATCGGTCGAGGATTCGTCCTTGGTGGTCGCCGCAGCCTCAGCGAACGCAGCAGCGACCGGCTCCGGGGCAGGCGCCACAGCAGGTTCAGCCTCCGGGGCCTCCACAGACACCGCAGCCTCCGCAGGCACATCCACATCAATCGAAGGGACTTCCCACAGATCGTCGTCATGGCTATCAAACATAGGGCACACTCCTAAAAACCAAAGTCAGCAACAGGGGCAAACGAAACAGCGATGGTATACGTCTCGCGCCAAACGATCTTGCCCGTCTCGCGCTCGCGGCAGACCAGATAGTACGGACCCTTGGCCGAGAATCCATCCACTGCATGCAACGCAAACTTGGCATGCACCACGCGCTCCTGCGAGTTAACAGAAGTCTTGTTGGCATGCGCCTTGACCGTATCGCTCACCTCGTTGCCACTCGCATCGGTAAACACCAGCTCGTACTCGCACGGCAAGACCTTACCTTGGGCAGGTTCTTCCTGGATCAAGTTGACCGAGAAAAGCGAGTTGGTCACTCGGCGCCCCTCACTTAGCACGCGCAGCGTCGCCACGCGCGTGTCGACAAAGTCCTTGGAACCCGAGCGCGCACGCCAAAATCCGACAACGGGCACGCAAAGCTCCTGCAGGCTCATGCCGCCGTGGACGTAGTTGTTAGTACCACCGGGACGCTTGAAGTGCACGTTCTCGCGCGGGGCAAACCCCTCAAAGCCGGCACCCAAACGTCCCATGTCAACATTAACAAACACCCCGCGTGCCTCGTCCGAAAGCTTGGCCACGGCCTCGTTGGGCACCACCAGATGACGCTTGCCGTGCATGACGGGAGCGTCAAGGAAGGGAAGATCTGGCTTGCCGAGCATCTGACACTCGCTGAGCTCCCGGCGCGTGTAGATAAAGCCGTGATCCGCCGTTATAACAACACGCGCGCCCGGGGCGTCGGTGCACACGCGGCGCGCCAACGCGGCAAGCTCCTCTACGGTGTCCGCACAGGCATCGAAGACGTCATCCTGCGTAGCGGCCTTCTCGCCCGTGGCATCAATCTTGTTGTGATAGAGGTAGACAAGTCTTGAGTCCTTGAGCATCGCCTTGCGCTCGGTTCCCGCCATGTTGAGGTATGCGCTCGAGCGCAAAGCGCGGGCTGTAGGCTCAACGTGGGCAAGCACGGCCTCGCGCTGCGGAGTCGTCGCAGTGGGCATGTCGTCAGCCAACACAAACGCGCCATCCTCTGCAAGCTCAAGCACCTGGTGCGGCAGCAGCGCAGGCATGCCCACCTCGGTAATGGAGGGAAAGACCGCCTGCATGCTAGAGACCTTGACGTTGCCGCCGCGTTCGCGCTCGAGCAGCGCCGCAACGTCGCGGGCAACCTCATAGCGCAGCGCATCGCTCACGATAACGACCGTTGTTTTGGCAGAACCCACAAAGGCGGGTAGCACATGCCAGTAAAGCTCATCCTGCCGTGCGGGACCATCGATGTAGCCGCAATCGGCCCACTCCCCTTGCGCAGCAGCCGCCCAGCAGGCATTGGCATCCGCCAAGAACCAGTTGCTGTAGAGATTCTCCGCCCAGTCCGCCACGGCGCGGGCAGGTTCCTCGAGCGCATCGCACTCGACGGAGCGTGCCCGCAGATACGCGGTGCACATATGGCGATAGGCAGCGTCCATGGCATACCATTCGGACGTATAGGCATCCCACACCTGCTGGGACCGCGCCAGATGAAACCCACCCGCGTGCGTCTGCCTAAACGCGCACATATCGGCCACAGCGACAAGCAGGTCAAAGTAGCTCTCGACACGACGGTACCAGCTTAGGTCGCAACGGCGCGCAGCAAAGGCACGCGCATCCTCAACACGGTCTGCACCTTGCGCAAACGAGCAGAACAGCTGCGAGAGCACAGCCTCATTGACGCACGGGAACACATCAAGCGAAGCCAGCGCATCGATCGGCAAGGTCTCGAACCGTGCAAAGAGTCCGCGGGCGTCCTCAACCAAACGGCAAATCTCAAATAGGTCCTCGCTCGATGCCTGGGTATCGGCGGTCAGGTCCCACGTACGCACCGCCTCAAGGCAATAGGGCCCGTAGGCGGGAGCCACATGGCTCTCAAGCCCCTTGAGCGCTCCCTCGGGAAGCGCGGTGGATGCTGCCGTAAGGAGCACATGGGATGCAAGCATAAGCAATGAGTCACGCTCGTAAAGCGGCCCATCAAACCCATAGCAGCGCAACATAAAGGCAGAGAGAACATCGCGCACGCTGTACTTATCCACCAGCGCGGCCAGCGCCTCGGGGCCCTCGTGCAGCAGTGTGGTCATGCAGCTGCGCAGCACAAACGCGGGGCGCGCGTCACCAAGCTCTTTACCGCCAAAAATCACCGTAAGGATGCCGAGTTCGATATCGGATGCGCCCGAGGCATGCGGAACACACGCGGCAAACTTAGCGCAGCGGGTCTTGGCATCAAAGAACGTCTTGTGCTCGCGCAGGCTCTCGCGCACGGCGTCGATATTCTCGATGCCCAGCTGATCGGCCAAAAGCGAAAGATAGTCAGCCTGGAACTGATCGGCATACAGCTCAACATCGGCAAGCCAATCACCTTCAAGCCTGCCGCGCGGGCAACGGCGATACAGCAAGATATCGCTCGCAAGGTCATCGCGGTTGATGAGCTTCTTGACGGCAAACATACGGCCCTCGCAGGCCTCAACAAAGCGCACCGGGCGCTCAAAGTCACCGTGAGCAGGCATTACGCCGGCATCGGCCCCCACGCCGTCGAAACCCTCGGCAGCCAATCGCTCAAACTCAGGAGCAAACTCGCCGTCTGCATCGTGCCAAACCACCACACGGCGCGGCGCGCATGAGGACAACGGCTGCAAAAATCGCAGCTTGAGCTGTTCTTCTACATCGATCTTGGGCATGAATATCCTTACCGTATCTGCAGTTACTTAATCTTCGCCAGCACATCCTGAAACTTGGCGTAGTTGACCTTGACGCCGTCATCCAGGTCGATCTTAATCATCTGGTCTGCCAAATGGTGCAGTTTCTCCTCGTAGGCAATGGTCTCTTTGAGCTGGTCGTTGAGCTTTTTGATGCGCTTATCCAAGCGCACGCGCTCGCCGCGCTCGGCACTGACAAGGGCATCGTTGGCATACCCGATCTGGGCACGGTAGCGCTCCTGTTGCTCATGCACATAGTCGGTGCGGATGCGAGCCAACAGGTCAGGCTGGTAGCGATGCATGTAAACAAGGCACTTGAAGCCGTTCTTCTTGCCGCTGTCGAACAGCCAGTAGATGGGGCGCTTCTTATAGGTCTGGCAGT
>DBEXKF010000071.1:0-4823 GCA_048175045.1 Collinsella sp. | reverse complement strand
AGCTCGACCATAGCGTCGTAGGGCATGTTGGGGATAGCGCCCTTGTTCTCGCAAATGACCAGGAAGCGCTGCTTGGTATCGTTCTTCAGAGCGATGGCCAGGTCGGCAATCCAGTCGCCGTGGCTGCCCGCATAGAACGCGCTCTCGTCGATCTCGCCCGTCTTCTCGTAGTGATCGATGCCGTCGAAGAGGTTCTTCTCGCGCGTCTCCTCGACCTCGTTAGCACGGGTGCGCTCGGGGTTGGAATGCTCGACGAACTCCTTCTGCTGCAGATAGTAGTTCAGATACGTGTTGGGCAGGTACTCCGGGAAGCACTCCATGATCTCGTACTCGCCCTTCCAGACGTAGTACCAGCTGCCCTTGGTGTGGCGATTCTGCTCGGGGTGCTCGTCGGTGGCCTCCTCGGGCTTCTTTGCCATGAGCGAGCCCATGCCCTTGAGGTAGGAGTCAGGCAGCAGAATCTCATGCTCCTTGATGTACTCGCGCAGCTGCGGGAGCACCTCCTCGCCCTTGTGGCGGATCGAGGTGAACCAACCAAAGTGGTTGAGGCCAAAATAATCGTACTCGACATCCTTCTTGTCGATATCGAGCGCGGCGCAAACCACGTCGATGATCGCGATCGGCATGTCGCAGATGTTGATGATGCGAGCATTGGGACGCAGCACGCGGCAGCCCTCGGAGACAATGGCGGCAGGGTTGGAGTAGTTGAGAATCCAGTAATCCTTCTTGGCGTACTTCTCAACGTCATCGATCAGCTCGACCATGGGGAAGATGGTGCGCATGCCGTAGGCAAGGCCGCCGCAACCACAAGTCTCCTGACCCACGCAGCCGTGACGCAGCGGAATTTTCTCGTCCTGCTCGCGCATGGCGTAGCCGCCCACGCGCATCTGGGCAAACACGAAGCTGGCATCCGTAAAAGCCGTCTCTTTGTCGGTGGTCACCGTGAGCTTGATGTCCAGGCCGAGGTCCTCGTGCAAAATCCAGTCCACGAGCACGCCGATCTTGCGCTGGCGCTCCTCGTTGATGTCGTACAGGCGAATCTCGTCAACGTCGAGCTCGTCCTTGCGCAGGGCGATGGACTTGACGATGCCGGGGGTAAAGGTGGATCCGCCACCACACAGAGTAATGATCATTGTTTACTGCTCCTTCTCAATTGCGTTTTCGACCTTGTCGCGCATCTCGGCGACCTTCATGCCAAAGATGATCTGGATATTATTGCCGTTGCGGTTGATGCCGCTGTTGGGCACGTGGTTGATGAGGTCCTCATTGATGAGGTCCGGGTTCTTAACGTTCACGCGAAGACGCGTAAAGCAGTTCTCGAGCTCCTCGATGTTGTCCTTGCCACCAAGACCTGCGACCAGGTCGGCAATACCTGCATCGACGCCCTCTGCGGGAGCTGCGGCAACAGCGCCCTGCTTCACCGCGACAGACGCGGCGGCCTCGCCCTCGGCAACGGACTCGGCGAGCTCGGACTCCTCCTCGCGACCAGGCGTGTGGAGGTTGAGCTTCTTGATGAGGAAGGTAAAGAGGACGAAGTACAGAGCGGCGTTGACGACTCCAAGCACCAGCATAACCGGCCAGTTGGTCTTATCGACACCGAGGACCAGGTTGGAAACCACGATGTTGATGATGCCGCCTGCAGTCGAAGCGGGCACGGAGAGGACCTTGAGCAGGACCAGGAAGATGCCGGAAAGAACCGAGTGAACGACAAAGAGCACGGGAGCGGCAAAGACAAAGAGGAAGTCCATGGGCTCGGTGACACAGGAGAGCACGGCGGTGATGATCAGCGGGATGATAACGGCCTTGGTCTTATCCTTGTTCCCCTTGTAAGCGGTGACGATAAAGGCGAGACCGATACCGATGTAGGGCCACAGGTTGTTGAAGGTATAGCTGTTGAAGTAGGTGCTATCGGAGAAGGGCTGGCCCGTCATTGCCATCTCGGCAACACGGATGGGATAGGCGCCGGCAATAACCTGATCACCCAGCGTCAGGGTGCCGCCCACATCGGAGAACTGGAACGGGGTGTAGATGAGGTGGTGCAGGCCGGTGGGAACGAGCAGCTTGTTGAGCATGCCGTAGATAAACAGACCGATGTTGCCCGACTCCTTAATGATACCGGCAACGGAGGAGATGGCACCCTGAACCGGAGGCCAAACGATGCAGAAGCCAGCGCCCATGATCCAGGAAATGATGATCATAATCAGGAACGGGAAGCGAACGCCCGAGAACATCGAAAGGGCAATGGGGAACTGCTTGTTCGAGTACTTGTTGAACACGGCACCGGTGATGCAACCGAGAATAATGCCGCCGAACACGCCGGTATCGAGCACCTGAATGCCCATAACGGTGGCCTGGCCGGTTCCGGTAAGACCGAGCATGCCGCTCGCATCGGCAAGAGAGCCGGTGGCGTTGAGCACGATGTTGTTAGCCTGCAGGAACAGGAAGAACGACATCAGGGCAATCAGCGAAGCATGGCCCTTGTTCTTCTTTGCCATGGCGCCGGCGATGCCCACGCAGAACAGAATCGAGAGGTTGTTGATGATAAACATCAGCGACTGATAGACAACGGCGCCCACAAGCTGGAACGGACCGGAGCCCAGTACGGGGACCAAAGCGCAGATGGTCTTGTTGGTCAGAATGATGCCCACGATGAGCAGGATGCCGGCAACCGAGAGATACATCATCGGCTGAACGATCGACTTCGCGAACACCTCCAACGGCGCTTTGAAATTGAACTTCTTTTTTGCGGTCATAGCGGTACTCCCCTTCCTTTTCCGCAAATTAAGACAGATGTGCCCTGGACAAGACCGTGAGCCTTGCCTTATATCAATCGATGTGTGAGCACGTTATGCCTAGAGACCAGGTTCTCCAAGCAGGTTAACAATGTGATATGCGAGATAACTCTTCTCAGCATCGGTAACGACAACGTTATAGGTAGACGACAAGTGGGCGGCTATGGCGTCCGCGCACGAGAATGCGCAGGGATACGCCGTTTCATCGATTCGGAACAGCGCGTCTCCGTTGATTTGCCCTGCCGTAGGATCGAGCGCTCGCTGTGCGAAAAACTGCAGGTGACGAACGAAACGTTCGTAAGGCAGCGAGGTGTCATCGAGGGTCGTAGCATAGCGCTTGGAAACAATCGCGAGCACGTCGCGAACAAGCTGGACCGAAACAATCAAACGATCGGAGCGTTGCGGCATGGTGGCGTTGACGATATGCAGCGTAATGAAACCCTGCTCTTCTTCGCTCATCTGAATGCCCATATACTCCTTGATAATCTGCAGCGCACGGCCCGCAAGTGCATACTCCTTGCGATAGAACTGCTGGATCTCGAGCAGCAACGGATTCTCACAGGAGACGCCCTTGCGCTCGCGCTCCAAAGCAAGGCTGATATGGTCTGCGAGAGCAATGAGAATCTTGTCGTTGATATCAACATTGAGCTCTCGACGGAGCATCTAAACGATGTCCTCGGAAATCACGAGGTTGACGGTGGGGATGGACTCCAAAAGATGTGCCAAGCGGTCAATCGTACGCGAATCCTGAGAAGTTCCCTCCTGCAACGCGTAGGTCTTTTCGACCGACGTCTCATCGATGGCATCGCCGGCATGGCGACCAAAGCAGAGGCCTCGACCGATGACGATGAGCTCGGAGCCATCGTCCGAAGTGACCATTGCGACGTTGTTGTTAAAAACTCGCTTGATAACCACGGTACCCACCACAAGAATTTACTCGGAAAGCCAGACGACAGGCTCTTTAACAGCAACAGGGCCGGAAGCATGCTCGCGAAGAGTCGAGTTCTCCGAACGCTCGCACACGATAACGAAGACCGTGGGATCAAAGCCGGCAGCGCGAACCACGTCGAAATCGACCTCGACGAGGGGCTGGCCCGCGTCGACATGGTCACCCTGGGCAACAAGCGCATGGAAGCCCTTGCCCTCAAGTTTAACAGTGTCGATTCCGATATGCAGCATCACCTGAGCAGAGCTGTCGTCGGACATGATGCCCAGCGCGTGCTCAGTCGGAAACAGCGCCGCGACGGTGCCGGAAACAGGAGCGCACACCGTTCCCTCTTGGGGAACCACGGCAACGCCATCGCCCACCGCACGGCTGCTAAAAGCGGGGTCATTGGTATTTTCTAGATGAACAAGCTCGCCGGAAACGGGAGCGAGGATTTCGAACTCGGAAGCCGCAGTCGTCTGCTTATCCGAGCCACCCATTAGGCGAGAAAAGAAACCCATGGTGACATGTCCCTTCATAAATATAGCCCAACCAAAATCAATCGAATGCGCCCGTTGAGACGCTCGCGATCAAAGACTTTGGTTAGGCCCACGTCCGAGGGGACTCGGTAACCTTCCGCATTTCTTTTACGGGGGTTATTGTAGGCAACAACAAAGCCAGAATAGTCATTATGACCGGTGAGCGGTATTTTTTCTTCGATAAACGGTATTTAAGCGGCACTTAGGGACGTTCCTTTTCTGCCGGCACCCAGGGACACTCCTTGCTCTGGCCCCATTGCACCAATTTCGTATGCGCTAGATAAAGAGCTCGCATTCCTTCCGCACGACGCAAACCTTGCTCAGCATCTGGGAAACAGCGGATAGCTTGTTGGGATCAAGCTTACGAGCGCCTCGCGGACATACGGCAATGCAGCGCATGCAGGAGATGCACGCCTCGCCAGCTGCTCGTTTGGGGTCACCTTTGTCGATAGCACAAACGGGGCACGCCGCGGCGCATGCACCGCAGGAGACACAATCCTCTGTTGCCTCGGGTGCCATGCGGTGACCTCCGGCTTGTTTATAAGGACGATTGCCGGGAATAGAGGG
>DBEXKF010000070.1:0-5418 GCA_048175045.1 Collinsella sp. | reverse complement strand
GGGCCTGATCCTCAAAGTCCATGTAGGCGAGTCCGCCCAAGCAAACGGCGGCCTGGTCCATCAGACCGCAGGGCTTGCCGTAATAGTTGTTCTCGGTGCGCTGGCTCATCTGGGCGAGCGTGACGGGCTCAATGGCGGGTGCGCCCCAGAGCGTCTCCATGGCGCGACCGTATGCCGCCTCGACAGCAGCGGAGCTCGAAAGACCGCCGCCCGAGGGGACGGAGCAGGTAAAGGCAAAGTCGAAGCCTTTGGGCTCAACGCCAAGGGCTGCGACCTCGTGGGCCATGCCGCGGACGAGGCTCGCGGACGTGCCCTTCTCGGACTCCTGAACGTCTAGCGTGTCGAGCGCGATCTCAAACGTGGGATAGCCCTCGTCGGCTACGCGAACCTTGTTGGAATCGGTTGCCACGGCGATGCCGTCGACGGCGACATCGAGAGAGCCGGCGATAACGTGGCCACCCTCGTGGTCAGTGTGGTTGCCGCTGATCTCGGAGCGGCCGGGCGCGTGCACGTAGAGCACCTGGCGGTCGCCGATGGGGCCAAACTCCTCCTCGAACAGCTTGGTGAGCGTGGCGAATGTCTTTTCGTCGGGGGTGGTCATGGGAGTCCTTTCCTTGGCGCGCCCGGGTGGGTTTTGCGTCGTTATGAGTACGTTAATAACTTAAAGCGGCATGAACCAAGTGTTCACGATACCGCACGTTACGGGCTATGTTAACGTACTCATAACACATCGCTTGTCACTTTTTGAGAATCTGGTAATCGGTAGAAATTCAGCCGTGAACGGTACTGCCGTATGGACTTATAAAGCAGAAGAGATGCAGATAGAAAAAGTAGAGTACGTTAACATGCGTCCGACGATAGCGGGCCTCGGCGCGGGATGTATTTCTGCCCGGGCCGGCATTCACGCTATTCAGATCTCGCAAGGGTGAAGGTGATCCTGTGGCAAGGCGCCTGTCCAACGATACCAGTTCGCGTCCGGTCTCCATGGCCGACGTCGCCCGCGCTGCCGGCGTTTCGCAGCAGACGGTTTCGCGCGTCGCCAACGGCTTGCCTAACGTTAACGAGCAGACGCGCCAGCGCGTGCAGGCCGCTATGCAAAAGCTCGGCTTTCGTCCGAGTTATGCCGGTCGCTCGCTGCGCGACGGCCGTTATCATTCGGTCGGCCTGTGCGTCAACGATGTCACCAAGTTCGGCAACCTCTCAATGATCGACGGCATCGCCAGCGCTGCTCGCGAGCATAATTGCGCCATCACGCTGGTCGAGATGTCCAAGACCGAGGAGTTTTCGCTTGCCGAGGCCACGCGTCGTATGGCCGCATTGCCGGTGGACGGCATCATCATCGGTATGAGTCGCATGGCGCCCGATTTTGAGACGTTTGATCCACTGCCGGGCATTGGCACGGTCATCGTTACCATGTACGCGCACCCGCGGGTGACCACGGTCGATTCCGACCATTACGGCTGCTCGCTATTGCTTATGGATCACCTGTTTGAGCTAGGGCACGAGCAGATTCGCTATATTGGCGGCCCGTCATTCTCGGTCGACGAGCAATTTCGTCGCGCCGGTTGGCAGGATGCACTCGAGCGTAAACACATCGAGCCGGCAGAGCCGCTCGAGGGCGACTGGTCTGCCAACAGCGGCTACGAGGCCGGCAGGTACCTGGCCGAGCACGATCGCACCATGACGGCGATTTACGCGGCAAACGACCAGATGGCAAATGGCGCGATTGCAGCGCTGCGCGATAGCGGTCTGCGCGTGCCCGAGGACGTGAGCGTGGTGGGCGTCGACGATTCGCTCGATGATTTTGTGGCACACAACGAGCTCACGACCGTTCGATTCGATTTGCATCAGCGGGGACGCGAGGTGTTCGAGCACGCGGTTCCCAAGGCGGGGGCAACGGACAAAACCGTTGCCATTCGTATTCCCGGCCAGCTTATCGTTCGACATACCACGGCAGCTCCGCGCACATAGTTTTTGCAGGTCAATGGCGATATATTCCGCCTCAATAACAATCGATAAGGATGCTGGCAGATAGCCGTGGCTATGAAGACGAGTGCTATGATAGACGGGCTCTTTTGTCTATCTAGGAGGCTTTGCCTGATGGAGATCACCAAGGATATCCGCTACATTGGCGTTAACGATCACGACATTGACCTGTTCGAGGGCCAGTACGATGTGTCCGAGAACGGCATGGCATACAACAGCTACGTTATCTTGGGCGAAAAGATCGCTGTCGCCGATTCAGTCGACGGCGGTTTTGTTGACGAGTGGCTCGGCAACCTCGAGGCCGTGCTCGATGGCCACACGCCCGACTACCTGATCGTCCATCACATGGAGCCCGATCACTCCGCCGGCATCGCCGCCTTTATGGAGCGCTATCCCCAGGCGCAGATTGTTGCCAGCATGGGCGCCTTCCGTATGATGGTCAACTACTTTGGCACCGACTTCCCCGAGCGCAAGATGGTCGTCAAAGATGGCGACGTGCTCGACCTGGGCGGCCACAGCCTAACCTTTGTCGGTGCTCCCAATGTTCACTGGCCCGAGGTGCTCTTCTCCTACGAGTCCACCGACAAGGTGCTCTTTAGTGCCGACGGTTTTGGCAAGTTTGGCGCCAACGACATCGAGGATCCCGAGGGCTGGGCTTGCGAAGCGCGCCGTTACTACTTTGGCATCGTCGGTAAGTTCGGCAAGTTCGTGCAGGCCGTCCTCAAGAAGGCCGCCGACCTGGACATCCAGATTATCTGCCCGCTCCACGGCCCCGTGCTGACTGAGAACCTGGGCTACTACCTCGACACCTATAACACCTGGTCGAGCTATCAGCCCGAGGACGAGGGTATCACGATTGCCTATGCGAGTGTGTATGGCCATCTGAAGGCTGCTGTTGAGGAGCTCGCTTCTGCGCTCGAGGCCCGCGGCCAGAAGGTTTCCGTCTTTGACTTGGCTCGGGATGATATGGCCGAGGCCGTTGAGGATGCGTTCCGCTATGACCGCCTGGTGCTCGCCTCCATCACCTATCAGGGCGAGATCTTCCCGTTCATGAGCACCTTTATCCATACGCTTGCCGAGCACGCCTATCAGAACCGTACGGTGGCACTCGTCGAGGCCGGCTCTTGGGCGCCCACCGCTGCCAAGGTTATGACCAAGGAGCTCGAGGGCATGAAGGACATCACCCTGGCGCAGAACAAGGTGACCGTCCTGGGTTCGCTCAACGACGCCTCGCGCGCTCAGATCGAGGTTCTCGCCGACGAGCTTTCCAAGTAGCGATATTTCGTTTTTAACGAGCAAAACCACCACAAAGGCACCTTTGTGGTGGTTTTTGTTTAAGCGCCGGCGATGACGAGATTTGGACGGGCGTCGTCGGCGGTCTCGGCGATTGAGGTGGCGACGGCATGATCGGGGTCTCGGTCCATCACGATGGCGTCGACATCGGTCAGCTCGGCAAAGCGGTACATGCCGCGTCCGTTAACCTTGCTGGCGTCCATGAGGGCGACGCTTTGATGGGCCGCGGCGATCATAGCCGTTTTGGTCTCGGCCATCTGGGGAAAGTCGGTCGTAAAGCCGCAGCTGGGGACAAAGGCGCCGGGGCACATGACGGCCAGATCGGCATGGACCATTTGGAGCGCCTGCATGGTAAGTGGGCCGTACAGATAGCGATGACCTTTGCGCAGCGCCCCGCCCAGCATGACGACATCGACCGAGGGCATGCTCTCGTCGATGTAATCGGCAATGGTAATGTCGGCCGTGATGACGGTGATACCGTTGCGCTGATCGAGGAGCCGGACGAACTCGAGCGCCGTGGTGCCCGAGTCGACGAGCAGCGTGTCGCCGTCATTGACGAGCTCGATGGCGCTTTGCGCGATGGCCTGCTTGGCGGCGACGTTGACATTGATGCGGCGATCCTGCGTGGAAACGGTCAGGCGTTTGTGGAGCGATACGGCACCACCATGTGTGCGGCGCAACTTGCCTGCTTCGGCGAGCGCGTCAAGGTCGGCGCGGGCGGTGACGGAGGAGACGCCAAAGGTCTGGGCGATTTCTGCTACCTGCACCGAGGCATTATGATCGAGCATTTCCAAAATGGCGGTACGGCGTTCGTCGGCAAAGGCTCGGGTTGTTGCATGGGCCATAGCTGCTCCATTCTCGGCCAAATTTGCAGGAATTGTGTTGACTCTATTTTCGTTCATTTTCTTTTTGGATAAGAAAACACCTTTCGATTACTTATCTTTTCTATAAAAGAAAGACGCTGAACGCTCAAAATTCAATATCGAACATGTCCACTCGGCTCAAATTCCTTCCGTTTACTTTTCAAAAACGACGGTATTGACCTGCATGGGCTCAATATCTCGCACGTGCAAAGCCGCTGAATTTCATACAATGAACGCAGTAAAACGCAAGGTAAAACGCCTTGTGAACAACTACGCCCGATGTCCAGATGCGGGCGAGGGAGAGGAGCAAACGCTCATGGCACTTGTTACCACCGAAAAGATGCTCAAGGACGCTCAGGCCGGCCACTACGCCGTCGGCGCGTTCAACGTCGAGAACCTCGAGTTTGTTATGGCCGTTCTGGCCGCTGCCGAGGAGACCAAGTCCCCCGTCATCATGCAGACCACCCCGGGCACCATCAAGACCGCTGGTCTGGACTACTTCTACGGCATGGTCAAGGCTGCTGCCGAGCGCGCTTCCGTGCCCGTCGCTCTGCACCTCGATCACGGCGATGGCTATGACCGCTGCATGCAGGCTTTCCGCACGGGCTACACCTCTGTCATGATCGACGGCTCGCACGAGTCCTTCGAGGACAACATCGCCCTGACCAAGTCCGTCGCCGACGCTGGCCGCGCCATGGGCGTGCCCGTCGAGGCCGAGCTCGGTAAGGTTGGCGGCAAGGAGGACGACGGTCCCGCGGTTGAGGGCGAGAGCCCCTACACCGATCCTGCCGAGGCCAAGGAGTTCGTCGAGCGTACCGGCTGCACCTCCCTCGCAATTGGCGTTGGCACCAGCCACGGTGTGTACACGAGCGATCCGCACATCGAGCAGTCCGTGGTCAAGGCCATCCGCGACGCCGTCGACGTGCCGCTGGTCCTGCACGGCACCTCCGGTGTGCCCGATGAGCAGGTTGCCGAGGCTGTGAAGAACGGCATCTGCAAGGTTAACTACGCCACCGAGCTGCGTCAGGCCTACACCAAGGGCTTCATGGCCTACATGGCCGAGAACCCCGCCTGCTTCGACCCCAAGAAGCCGGCCAAGGAGGGCATGCGTGAGATCACCGAGCTGGTTAAGATCCGCATGACCAACCTCAACTCTGTGGGCAAAGCAGAGTAACAGCAAGGGTACTCTGATCCCACCGGACGGCTTGGGCGGGTCCCCGTACTTAGTTTCCAAAACGTCCTCGCGCATGAAGGCCCCCGTTGCCTCGCTTCTACG
>DBEXKF010000069.1:0-3140 GCA_048175045.1 Collinsella sp. | reverse complement strand
GAGCTCGAACCGACCGTCGTCAACGGTCGCGTGCGCCTTGGCATGCACGGTGTCGACCCCAGCAAAATCGTGACCGTCGATATGTGTCCGCTGTTCGATAAGCGCTTCCCGAAGGCACTCAAATCGGTCGTCGGCGCGCTCAACTATCTGAGCGGCAGCCACGACTTGGGGCTCGAACGCGTGGGCATTCGCGCATCGCGCCGCACCAAGGCACTCGAGGTCGCACTCTGGACGCCCACAGGCTCTTTTCCGCGCTCGCAGGTCTCCCGCGTGCTGGCGGACGCCGCTCATCCTACGAGCATCGTACGCGTGATGAGCAAGGGCGAAAAGAAGGCCCGCCGTGTCTCCAAGGTCGAAATGCTCGCCGGAGAGGGCTCATGGACCGAGAATATCGCCGAGGATCAGATGCGCTTGTCTGCCCCGTCTTTTTTCCAGGTCAACACCAAGGGTGCCGAGATTTTGATCGATCTTGTCATGGAAGCGCTCGACCCGCAGGAAGACGAGCTTGCCGTGGACCTGTACTGCGGTGCCGGCACCTTTACCCTGCCGCTCGCCCGCCGCTGCGACTTTGTCGCTGCCGTCGAGGCCTACGGCCCCGCCGTGCGCGACCTGCGCCGTAACCTGGAGATCAACAAGCTTGATAACGTCGACGTCATTGGCGGAGACGCGGTACGCGAGTTCCCCGACCAGGATGCCGACGTCTTGGTGGTCGACCCGCCGCGCGCAGGCCTCGCCCCCGAGGCGATCGACCTTATCGCCAGCACGAGTGCCCGCGACGTCGCCTACGTGAGCTGCGACCCGGCCACCCTGGCGCGAGATCTCAAACGCTTTGTCGAGGAAGGCACCTTCTCCCCCGTAAAAATCACGCCAGTCGACCTGTTCCCACAAACCTTCCACTGCGAAACCGTCGTCCACCTCAAGCGCAACTAGACTGTTTGCCCAAGACCACGCCCGATGATTTTTCTGGGACGGGGATTAAATAATCAATTTGCACCGAATGATTATTTAATCCCCGTCCCTTTTTAAACATTGGGAAATCGAGCGTGGCAAGCGGAGGTCTTCGGGGTATAAGACGGCTAATTGTATGCCGCCTATGAAAGGAACCCTCATGCCCAGCGTTGCCGTTCTCGCCGCCGATGGCTTTGAAACTATTGAATGCTTGACCATGGTCGATGTCATGCGTCGCGGCGGCGTGCGTGCCACGCTCGTCTCGATCATGCCCACGCGCGAGGTCGTAAGCTCGCTGCAGATCCCCGTGACCTGCGATGCGCTCTTTGATGAGATCAACTTTGACGAGTACGACTGCGTCGTGCTGCCCGGCGGCCTGCCCGGTGCCACCAACCTGCGCGCAGATCAGCGCGTCTGCGACGTGGTCTGCGAGTTCGCCGCGACCAAGCACGTCGCCGCCATCTGCGCCGCCCCGTTTATCCTGGGCGAGCTCGACCTGCTCGAGGGGCGCCACGCCACGTGCTTCCCTGGCTTTGAGAAAAGCTTCCCCGAAGGCGCCTATACCGGCGAGAAGGTTACGCAAGACGGCAACATCATCACCGCCGGCGGCATGGCACAGTCGCTCCCCTTTGCGCTTGAGCTGCTGCGCACGCTCGCCGGCGACAAGGCCGTCGAGAAAGTCGCCGAGGGCATTCAGCTATGATTTTGGCTTCGCAATCACCGCGCCGCATCGAGTTGATGCGCGAGGCGGACTATGACATTCGCATCATTCCTGCCGATATCGACGAAACGCCGTTTGATGGCGAGGCCCCGCTTACGCTCGTTGAACGCTTAGCACGCGCAAAAGCCGCCGCCGTTGCCGCCGAGCATGCCGAGCCCAATGAGCTAACGGTCGCGGCCGACACCATCGTCACCTTTGACGGCAAGATTCTGGGCAAGCCGGCAACCGAGGACGAGGCGCGCACCATGCTCCGTGAGCTTTCGGGCCGCACGCACCAGGTCGCAACCGGCGTCTGCATCGTTAAGGCAGGCGATACGGCCGCCCCGCATGCCGCCGAGAGTCTGTCCTTTGTCGATGTGACCGACGTGACGTTCTACGAGCTCACCGACGAGCAAATCGAGCACTACGTCGCCTCGGGAGAGCCCATGGACAAGGCCGGCGCCTACGGCATTCAGGGCACAGGAGGACGCATGCTCGTGCACGATATTTCGGGCGACTTCTATAACGTGGTGGGCCTACCCATCGCCCGCGTCGCGCGCGCGATTCAAAAACTCTCGTAATTGCATCTGGCGCTGGGTATCCCCCGGCGCCTACAATTTTGGCGTACCGTACGGATCCCGACCGGGCACAAGGCGCGGCGGAAAACCGATAGGAGTTAAACATGGATACACTGCTCGAGGCCATTGACGTCTGCGATGTCGATGGCTTTTGCTATGGCAACTATACGGACGAGGAGGCCGGCACCGGTTGCACCGTAATCGTGGCACCCGAGGGCGCCACCGGCGGCGTTGACGTTCGCGGCGGTGCTCCCGCTTCGCGCGAGACCGACCTGCTGCGACCCGAGAACACCGTCGACAAGGTCCACGCCGTCTGCCTTTCGGGCGGATCGGCCTTTGGCCTCGAGGCTGCAAGCGGCGTCGCTCGCGAGCTTGAGAGCCGCGGCATCGGCCTTCCCGTCGGCCCCACGCAGGTGCCTATCGTGTGCTCGAGCTGTATCTTCGACCTCGCCTTTGGTAACCCCACCGTTCGCCCCGACATTGAGGCCGGCATCGCCGCCGTGCGCGAAGCACTCGACAACACCCCCACCAAGCTCGAACAGGGCAACGTAGGCGCCGGCACGGGCGCTACCGTGGGTAAGCTCATGGGCCCCGCTACCTGCATGAAGGCCGGCCTTGGCGCTGCCGCCGTGGCGCTCGGCCCCATCAAGGTGGGCGCCGTGGTCTCGGTCAACGCCTGCGGCAACGTTGTCGACCCCTTCACCGGCGAGTGGGTCACCGGTATGCGCGCCGCAGCCGATAGCGACCAAATCGTCGACATGGAACTCGCAGCCTTTGTCGCCGCCGGATCCATGCAGATGCCGCTCGACCGCACCAACACCACCATCAGCTGCATCGTCACCAACGTGGAACTCACTAAGGCACAAGCCACCAAGGTCTCCCAGATGGCCGCAGACGCCTACGCACACGCCATC
>DBEXKF010000068.1:0-1729 GCA_048175045.1 Collinsella sp. | reverse complement strand
CGGTCTGCTTTCTGTACCAGGTGGTCTTCTTTGTCATTGGCGCTCTTCGTGGCGAGGTCGCGCCTCCTAAGGCCAAAAAACTCCATCGCTATGCCTTCTTTATCGCGGCGCATAATGAGGAGGCCGTGATTGCCAACCTCGTTCGCTCCATCAAGGACCAGGATTATCCGTCCGAGCTTATCGAGGTCTTCGTGGTCGCCGATGCCTGTACCGATAACACGGCACAGCTCGCGCGCGAGGCGGGCGCCATCGTCTATGAGCGCAATGACCTGGCCCGCAAGGGCAAGAGTTGGGTCATGGACTTTGGTTTTGACCGCATCCTTAACGAGTATCCCGACACGTTTGAGGGCTACTTTATCTTCGATGCCGATAACGTCATCTCCCGCGATTACGTGTCCAAGATGAACGATGCCTTTGACCAGGGATTCCACGTGGTCACGAGCTATCGCAATTCCAAGAACTTCGGCAGCTCGTGGATCTCGGCTGCCAACGCCACCTGGTATCTGCGTGAGGCGCGCTTCCTCAACAACGCGCGTAATATCTGCAAGACGTCCTGCGCTGTTTCGGGTTCGGGTTACCTTATCTCGTCAAGCGTTATCGAGGGCATGCACGGTTGGCAGTTCCACACGCTGACCGAGGACATTCAGTTCACTACGTTCTGCGCTATTCACGGTATTCGCATTGGCTATGCGCCGGCGGAGTTCTTTGACGAGCAACCCGTGACGTTCAAGGCATCCTGGAAGCAGCGTATGCGCTGGACCAAGGGCTTTTACCAGGTGTTCTTTACCTACGGTAAGCATCTGGTCAAGTCGACGTTCCGCTATCATCGCTTTGCCGCCTACGACATGTTCATGACGATCGCCCCGGGTATGCTGCTATCGCTGATCTCGATGCTCGCTAATGCGACGTTCTTGATTGTGGGTGGCCTTTCGCATGGTTTCTTGGCTACCGAAGTCGAGATGCAGGCGTGCGCCGCTTCGCTCATTATGACCTTCGCCATGATGTATCAGACCTTCTTTATCCTGGCGCTGCTCACGACTATCTTTGAGTACAAGCACATTCACTGCGCGCAAAAGTGGCGTCTGGTGACTAACCTGTTTACCTTCCCGATCTTTATGTTCAGCTATATCCCCATCACGGTGGCCGCGCTGTTCCTGAAGGTCGACTGGGTGCCGACGCAGCACGCCGTCAACGTTACCCTTGACGAGGTCATGCAAGGCGCCAAATAACCACCACCAAAACCACCGCAAAGGGGACAGGCACCTTTGTGGTGGTTTTTGCTTTTGCGATGCAGCTCGAGGAGGAGTCCGATGGTCTATATCCCGTTTTGGATTTGCATCTTTGCCGGCGTGGCAATTGATGCCCGAGAGCGACGGTTTCCCAATGGGCTTGCCGGCGCATGTGCCGTGACGGCGTTGGCGGGCGTTTGGCTCGACCTCGGTTTGAACACAGCGCTTGACCACGCCGGTCTTGCGGTCATCGTCTACCTTGGCCTTGTGCTTACCGAGTCGCTCTGGCGTAGAGTTCGCCACGCTCCTGGCATTGGCATGGGGGACGTCAAGGCACTCTTTGCCCTTTGTACCTTCGATCCCCTGGGCGGCGTTGTCGCGTTTGCGGTTGCGCTCCTGACCCTTGCCGTCGCTTGCCTCATCGCAAAATCGCGCTCCCTGCCATTGCTTCCGTTTTTAGTGCCGATTTTTGCCATAATCGAGGTCGTGGGCTGCACTTT
>DBEXKF010000067.1:0-4866 GCA_048175045.1 Collinsella sp. | reverse complement strand
GTGGTCGCGCAAGGTTTGCTTTGCCGCTTTTGCCATTTTTGTTGTTGTACGGGACGCTCTTTATTGCCAGTCCTATTTGGTACTGGCCTCGTTATATCGTGGCTGCTCAATTTGGTCTTCCTGCCGTGCTTGTGGTGGTCGCCCGCGGCATGCTGTCTGATGGAAGAAGTCCCGAAAACGATGTTGTGGGATAGTTTTCCAGTTTCGCAATGCCGCCTTCCGGTGCTAGGAGCGGGTCTATACTGTTCGTTTGTCAACGATTACGAGTAAAGGAGTTGCATCCGTGTCGGATCAGACAAAGCAACAAGAAACTCGCAGTCTGCCTGCGACGTTTGCTAAGAACGAATTTGAGAAGGACGCGTTTATCCTTCGTCAGCTGGTTACCAAGGATTTTAAGATCAAGTATCGCCGTAGTGTTCTGGGCGTCGCGTGGTCGGTGCTCAACCCGCTGCTGATGATGATCGTCATGGCCATCGTGTTCTCGACGATTTTCGCCCAGGGCCGCAATGGCTCAATTACGCCCGAGATGTACCCGCTGTACTTGATCGTGGGTAACGTCACCTTTGCTGTCATGTCCGAGTCTACGAACCAGGCCCTGACGTCGATCGTGGGTGCTGCCCCGCTGCTCAAGAAGGTTAAAGTGCACCGCTGGGTCTTCCCAGTACAGAAGGTGCTCTTCTCGCTGGTTAACTTTGCCTTCTCGCTGGTCGCCGTTGCCATCGTTATGCTGTGGTTCCACGTTATGCCTTCTTGGCACCTGATTCTGCTGCCGGTCTGCCTACTGCTGCTTATGTGCTTCTGCATGGGCCTGGGCATGATGCTCTCCGCCCTCACGGTCTTCTTCCGCGATGTCATGCATCTGTGGAGCGTCGTCATTACGGCGTGGACTTACATCACGCCTATTTTCTGGACGACCGACTTCGTTGCGCAAATGCCGCATCTCGTGCGCATTCTGGTCTATGCGAATCCCATGTATAACTACCTGCAGTTTATGCGCGATATCTTCCTGTTCCAGACTACGCCCTCGCTTATGACGTTTGGTATGTGCGTCGCTTGGGCGGTTCTTGCGCTTGTTATTGGCTACACCGTGTTCCATAAGTCCGAGCGCAAGTTCATCCTCTACATCTAAGGAGTGCTGTGATGACTGAATCTGTTGTTGATTACAGCGAGCAGCCTCTGGCTGTCGAGGTCGACGACGTCACCATGATCTTTAACATGGCGTCCGAGTCGCTGACCAACCTCAAGGAGTACTTCATCAAGCTTGCCAAGCACGAGCTGTTCTTTGAGGAGTTTAGAGCGCTCAAGCATATCTCGTTCGATATTCATCGCGGCGAAGTTGTCGGTCTGGTTGGCACCAATGGCTCCGGCAAGTCTACGATGCTCAAGATCATCGCCGGTGTGCTTGAGCCTAGCGAGGGCAGCGTTAAGGTGCACGGTAACATCGCGCCGCTGATTGAGCTTGGTGCCGGCTTTGACCCCGAGCTGACCGCCCGCGAGAACATCTATCTGAACGGCGCCCTGCTCGGCTATACCAAGGAGTTCATCGACGCAAACTTTGACGGCATTATCGAATTCGCAGAGCTGCAGAACTTTGTCGATATGCCGCTTAAGAACTTCTCCTCGGGCATGGTGGCGCGTATCGCCTTTGCAATCGCGACGATTACCGAGCCCGATATTCTGATCGTTGACGAGACGCTGTCCGTCGGTGATGTGTTCTTCCAACAGAAGTGCGAGGCCCGCATCCAGCACTTTATCCAGAGCGGTGACGTGACGGTTCTGTTCGTTTCGCACTCTATGGAGCAGGTTGAGCGCATCTGCCAGCGTGCCGTTTGGATTGAGAAGGGTGACCTTCGTATGGACGGCCCGGTCGATGAGGTCTGCAAGGCGTACCGCGAGCAGTTCAACTAGGTTATAATTACTTGCGCTTGACAGGCTTGCGCTTGCTTGGGCGTGCGGTTATTTGCTCCATTAGCTCAGTTGGATAGAGCAGGGGACTTCTAATCCCAAGGTCGACGGTTCGAATCCGCCATGGAGCACCATCGTTTATTAAGCCCGGACCGCTTGGTGGTCCGGGCTTTTTTCGTCTTGTGTGCTGCTGGAGCCGAGCGCGAGCAAGCCGCTGCTGTTTGTTGGGGTTGGCATTTTACTTTTCGAGATGCTCCCTCAGCAGCTCCAGCGCGTGGGCGTAGCCCTGGAGGCCTTCGCCGGTGATGGTGGCGAAGCAGGCCAGACGGGCGTAGCTCACCTGGCGGAAGTCTTCGCGGGTCTCGACGGCGCTAATGTGGACCTCCACAGCCGGGATGGCGACGGCTTTGAGGGCATCCAAGATGGCCACGCTTGTGTGCGTGTAGGCGGCCGGGTTGATGACGATGCCGTCGACCTTGCCGTAGGCCTCCTGGATCTTGTCGACGATGCTGCCCTCGTGGTTAGACTGGAAGACATCGACCTCGTCAAAGCCCTGTGCGGCGCCCGCTTCCTGGCAGATCTGCACTAAGCGGTCGTAGTTGTCGCTGCCATAGATGCCCGGCTCGCGAATGCCGAGCATGTTGAGGTTGGGGCCGTTGATGACGAGTGCTTTCATGGTTGCTTCCTTTGCGGTTGGAAAACCACCACAAAGGTGCCTGTCCCCTTTGTGGTGGTTTTGGTTAGAGAGCGGGTGGGAGGGTGTCGAGGAGGGCCTGGGCGGTGTTGGCGGCGCAGTCGCGTGAGTCGATGATGTAGTCGGCCCAGGCGCGGTAGCGCGGCATACGCTGCTCGGCCAGCTTGTCGATGCCGTCGCGCGCGGTGATGGGGCGGCCCTTGTGGGCGAGCTCTTCGAGCTTGCGGTTGAGCATCACGATCTGGCTGTTCTGGTGCAGCAGCGGATAGTTCTCGTCGCGTGTGACCACGCCGCCACCGGTGGAGAGCACCAGGCCGCTGCGCTTGGAGATGTCGGCCAGCGCCGCCGTCTCCTGCTCGCGGAAGGTCGCCTCGCCGCGCTCGACGATATAGTCGCCGCAGGGCATGCCTAGACGCTCCTCAAGCGCGCGATCCAGGTCGATGTGCTCGCGGCCCGTGAGCTGAGCGATCTGCTCGCCCACGCGGGTCTTGCCCGAGCCCGGCATGCCAATCAGGGCGATGTTCTGCTCATGGCGCGACAGGCGCTCCGTTACGTCCAGGATGCGCTCGCGCGGGGTGACTTGGCCGGTGTAGCGCTCGACGGCCTGTGCCGCTTGGGCCACGAGCATCAGCAGACCGCCGATGCAGGGGATACCGCGGCGCTCGGCCTCGAGCATCAGGCCCGTGCGGGCGGGGTTGTAGACAATGTCGATGACGCCCTCGAGCGCATCGAGCCCTTCGAGCGTACAGGGCGCATCGGGGCAGTGGGGGAACATGCCGGCAGGCGTGCAGTTGACGAGCAGGGCGGCGTCGGATTGCTGCGCGATGTTGCCGTAGTTGACCTCGCTCGTGCGGCCCACGGGCACAACGATGGCGCCCAGATCTCCCAGCACCACACTTGCCGTGGTGCCGGCGCCGCCGGTGGCTCCGAGCACGAGAACCTTCTTGCCGGTAACCTCAACCCCCAGCTCCTCGACCAGGCACTGAAAACCGAAATAGTCAGTATTGTCGCCGCGCAGGCGGCCGTCGGGCAGGCGCGTGATGGTGTTGATGTTGCCCATGCGCTCGGCGAGCGGGCTCAGTTCGTCCAGGTAGTCCATGACGGCGCGCTTGTAGGGGATGGTCACGTTGGTGCCCTCCCACTCGTCGCCGGTCATAAAGGCCGCGAGGTCCTCGGGCTCGCGCTCAAATCGCACGTAGTCGAGCCCCGCGAGTTCTTTGTAGATGGTCGGGGTGTAGCTGTGGCCCAGTACGCGGCCTAGCACGCCGTAGGGGCGGGTTGCGGCAGTATCGGTCATCTAGAGCACCTCCGTGTAGCTGCCAAAGTAGGTGAAGCTCTCGCACACGTCGTCGATCGAATCGAGCAGGTCGTCGAGGGCCTTGCTGCCAAAGGGACAGTCCAGGTCAAAGTAGAACATAAACTCAAAGTCGCGACCGGGGATGGGGCGGCTCTCGAGCTTGATGAGGTTGATATTGAGTGCGTAGAAGCGCTCGAGCACGCGATAGAGGGCGCCCGGCTCGTTGGCCGTGGTGATCATGAGCGAGGTGCGGTTGGCACCGGGATAGACGCGTGGCTCGCGGCTGATGACGACAAAGCGCGTGTAGTTGTTGTCCGAGTCCTGGATGTTGGACTCCAGCACCTCCAGGCCATAGAGTGTCGCGCAGCTGCGCGATGCGATGGCGGCAACATCGGTGCGCCCGGAGTTGGCGACCATCTCGGCCGACATGGCCGTGTTTGGGTACTTGGTGGCGTGCAGGTCGTGGGACTCGATAAAGCCGGCACACTGGGCAATGGCTTGGCCGTGGCTGTAGACCTCGCGCACGTCGGCGAGCTTGGTGCCGGGCTTGACGAGCAGGTTGTGGTCGATCTTGAGTCGCAGCGAACGCACGATGTGGAAATCGAACTGGGCGAGCAGGTCGTAGACGGCGTTGACCGATCCGGCGGTGGAGTTCTCGATGGGCAGCACGCCAAACTCGCAGAAGCCGTCGCGCACAGCGCGCATGACGCCTTCGAAGGTCTCGAAAAACGCGATGTCGGGCACGTCGAAGAGTTTGCACGCGGCGATCTGGCTATAGGCACCCTCCACGCCCTGGCAGGCGACGGTGGCCGTTTGAGGGAAGGGCGTGTCGGAGGCTGCAGCCGTGGCGTGTGCCTTTTGCGAGACGGTGATGCCCTTGAGCTCGTTGATGTAGCGCTGCTGCTCGGCCTTGCTCATGCTCATGAGGAGGCGGAACAGGGCGATGGTCTGTGCCTCGTAGCGCTCGGGC
>DBEXKF010000066.1:0-6188 GCA_048175045.1 Collinsella sp. | reverse complement strand
AAAGGGAGCTCAAGCCCATAAGGAGGGCCTACGAGGCATGGGTCGAGGCCGGACTTCCGCTCGATTGGGACAGGCAGGCCTTCGAGGCCGAGCGCAAAATGGATTCTAAAAAACACCTTGCCAAATAGGAGCGTCAGGACGAAAGAACCCCCACCGCACGTAGTGCGCAGCGGGGGTTCTTTCATGTCCGAGGACGTCCGCGAAGGTTAGCCCTCAGATCCTGCGGTGGGAGACCTAGGCCTCGTTGTACACCGTCTTGAGCTTCAGCAGGTGCTGATAGCGGTCCATAGCGGCCTGCTCATTCTCCTTGAAGAGCTCCTCGGCGCGCTCGGGGAAGGAACGCGTCAGCGAAGCGTAACGGGCCTCGTTCATCAGGAACTCCTGATAACCGCCCGCAGGCTCCTTGGAATCGAGCGAGAACTTCTTGCCGGCAGCAGCCTCGGGGTTGAAGCGGAAGAGGTTCCAGTAACCGCACTCGACAGCCTTCTTCATCTCGGCCTGGCAGTTCTGCATGCCACCCTTCTTGATGGAGTGCATCTCGCAGGGGCTGTAGCCGATGATGAGGGACGGGCCGTCGTAGGCCTCGGCCTCGTGGATGGCCTTGAGGGTCTGAGCCGGGTTGGCGCCCATGGCGACCTGCGCCACGTAGACGTAGCCGTAGCTCATGGCAATCTCGGCCAGGGACTTCTTCTTGGTCACCTTACCGGCAGCGGCGAACTGAGCGACCTGGCCCAGGTTCGAGGCCTTGGAGGCCTGACCGCCGGTGTTGGAGTAAACCTCGGTGTCAAAGACGAAGACGTTGACATTGTGGCCGGAAGCCAGGACGTGGTCCAGGCCACCGAAGCCGATGTCGTAGGCCCAGCCGTCGCCGCCGAAGATCCAGAAGGACTTCTTGGTGAGGTAAGCCTTGTCGGCGAGGATCGCCTTGGAGGCGTCGCAGCCGCACTTCTCGAGCTCGGCAACGTAGGCAGCGGCAGCGGTCTTGGAGGCCTCGGCGTCATTGACGGAGTCGATCCAAGCCTGGCCGGCGGCCTTGAGCTCATCGGACGGACCATCGGCAGCGATGATGTCCTGGGTAGCGGCGATCAGCTTGTGCTGAACGGCCTCATAGCCAACGGCCATGCCCAGACCATGCTCGGCATTGTCCTCGAACAGGGAGTTGTTCCACGCCGGGCCGTGACCGTCCTTGTCCTTGCAGTAAGGAGCGGTGGCAGCGGGGTTGCCCCAAATGGAGGAGCAGCCGGTGGCGTTGGAGATGAACATGCGGTCGCCGGCAACCTGGGTCACCAGACGTGCATAGGCGGTCTCGGCGCAGCCGGCGCAGGAGCCGGAGAACTCCAGGTAGGGCTGCTTAAACTGGCTGCCCTTGACGTTGGCCGCGATGAGCTCCTTCTTCTCGGAGACGTTCTCGACCATGTAGTCCCAAACGGGCTGCTGGTCCATCTCCTGCTCGGTGGGAACCATCTCGAGGGCGCCCTTGGGGCAAACCTTGACGCAGTTGGTGCAGCCCATGCAGTCGAGCGGGGACACGGCCATGGTGAACTTCATGCCCTTGGCCTTGGGGCCCATGGCGTCGAGCGTGCGGGTAGCCTCGGGCGCGGCGGCAGCCTCGTCCTCGGTCATCGCGAACGGACGGATGGTGGCATGCGGGCACACATAGGCGCACTGGTTGCACTGGATGCACTTGGTCTCGTCCCAGTGGGGAACGACCACGGTGACGCCGCGCTTCTCGTATGCGGAGGCGCCCAGCTCAAACTGGCCGTCGGCGCAATCGACGAAGGCGGAAACAGGCAGGCTATCACCGTCCATGCGATCGATGGGCTCGAGCAGGTTCTTGACCTGCTGGGCGATAGCGGACTTGGTCTCCTCGGAGAGCTCGACGGGGGCGGCATCCTCGGCAGTAGCCCAGTCGGCCGGAACCTCGAACTTACGGAAGGCGGTAGCACCGGCATCGATGGCCTTGTGGTTGGCGTCGACGATAGCCTGGCCCTTCTTCATGTAGGACTTGGTAGCCGCGTCCTTCATGTACTGCAGGGCGTCCTCGGCGGGCAGGACCTTGGCCAGCGCGAAGAAGGCGGACTGGAGCACCGTGTTGGTGCGCTTGCCCATGCCGACCTTAGCGGCCAGGTCGATAGCGTCGATCAGGTAGACGTTGACGTTGTTGTTCGCGATGTAGCGCTTGGCCACGGCGGGCATGTGCTCGGCGAACTCCTCGTCGCTCCACTGGCAGTTGACCAGGAAGGTGCCGCCCGGCTTGACGTCGCGGACCATCTTGAAGCCCTTAACGATGTAGCTGGGGTTATGGCAGGCGACAAAGTCGGCCTTGGTCACGTAGTACGGCGAACGGATCGGGGAATCACCAAAGCGCAGGTGCGAGACGGTGACGCCGCCAGTCTTCTTGGAGTCGTACTGGAAGTAGGCCTGGACGTACTTGTCGGTGTGGTCGCCGATGATCTTGATCGAGTTCTTGTTGGCACCGACGGTACCGTCGCCACCCAGACCCCAGAACTTGCACTCAATGGTGCCGGGGGCTGCGGTGTTGGGCGCATCCTCGACCTCGGGCAGGCTCAGGTTGGTCACGTCATCGACAATGCCGATGGTGAACTCGCGCTTGGGCTCGTCCTTCTTGAGCTCCTCGAAGACAGCGAACGCGGACGCGGGAGGCGTGTCCTTGCTGCCCAGGCCATAACGGCCGCCGACGACCTTGATGCCCGTCTTGCCGGCCTCGTAGAGAGCGGAGACGACGTCCTGGTAGAGCGGCTCGCCGATGGAACCCGGCTCCTTGGTACGGTCCATGACGGCGATCTTCTGGACGGTCTCGGGGAGAACGTCGACGAAGTGCTTGATGGAGAACGGACGGAACAGACGAACCTTGACCAGGCCGACCTTCTCGCCGTGAGCGTTGAGGTAGTCGATGACTTCCTCGAGCACGTCGCAGAAGGAGCCCATGCACACGACGACGCGGTCGGCATCGGGAGCGCCGTAGTAGTTGAACAGGCCGTAATCGGTGCCGAGCTTCTCGTTGATCTTCTTCATGTAGCCCTCGACGACGGCGGGAAGCTCGTCGTAGACCTTGTTGCAGGCCTCACGGTTCTGGAAGAAGATGTCGCCGTTCTCGTGGCTACCGCGGGTATGCGGGTGCTCAGGGTTGAGCGCGTGATCGCGGAAAGCCTGGACGGCGTCCATGTCGCACATCTCGGCCAGATCCTTGTAGTCCCACATGGCGACCTTCTGGATCTCGTGGCTGGTGCGGAAGCCGTCGAAGAAGTTAAGGAACGGGGTCTTGCCCTCGATGGCGGCAAGGTGAGCCACCGGCGAGAGGTCCATGACCTCCTGGACGTTGCCCTCGGCGAGCATGGCGAAACCGGTCTGACGACAGGCCATGACGTCGGAGTGATCGCCAAAAATGTTCAGGGCGTGCGAAGCGACGCAACGCGCGGAGACGTGGAAGACGCCCGGGAGCTGCTCGCCCGCGATCTTGTACATGTTCGGGATCATCAGGAGCAGGCCCTGGGAAGCCGTGTAGGTGGTGGTCAGAGCACCGGCGCCCAGCGAACCGTGAACGGTACCGGCTGCACCTGCCTCGGACTCCATCTCGACGACCTTGACCGGGGTGCCGAAGATGTTCTTGCGACCCTGGGCCGCCCACTGGTCGACATGGTCGGCCATCGGGCTGGACGGCGTAATGGGATAGATTCCCGCTACCTCGGTGTACGCATACGAAACATATGCGGCCGCCTCGTTGCCGTCCATAGACTTAAACTTACGCGCCATATACCCCTCTCCTCTCATATAGGTATACAGGCCCCGGCGATCGCCGGGATGTTGGCGTGATGGGATTTACGCTGTTGCTTCCAATCATCTGGCAGGCAGGCTCAGCAGCAGGTACGTGGCGTGGAGAGAAGACATGCCGAGGCGAGGGCCAGCTGATGCGCCCCACAGACCCGACCGCCCGTCTTGCACATGACCGAGCGCCGCAAAGGCCGCATGCCGGATGCTCCCGGGCACGCCCCGGCGATGGGAAGCGCCCGCAACGGAAATCCGCATGCGGGTTTATTGTACCCCGCCGTCAAGTGTAATTTCGACAAATATAGGCGGGCGGTAAAGGTTTACCTCGAGTGACCATCAAGGGCAAAATTGATCCTTCCGTCACCGAGGGACCAAATGGCAGCTGCGGTGAAATAGGAACTGTTTTTGCCGGCCGTAGCCTTAAACAGCCCCTATTTCACCGCAACTTATTTAGGAGATGAGTCAGAGGGCGCCGAGGAGGATGGCGTAGGTTGTGGATTCTCCGAGCTTGAGCTCGTCACCGGGGTTGAGCTGGACGGAGCGGCCGGGCTCGACCTGGGTGCAGACGTTCGTCGCGCCGTTTACCACCACGGTTCCGTTGGTGGACGACAGGTCCTCAACGTACCAGACATTTTGGTCATCGCACCACACGTGGGCATGGCGAGCCGAAACGTCATCGCCCACATCGGTGATGCCGCCCTCCCCCGTTGCCAGCGCGCCGATCTCGACGCCTTCCTCACTCGGCTGAATCCAGCGCGGGACGCTCACCGCGTAGCCGTGTTGCACGCGCAGCAGTCCCAGCGGAGGCGCCGGCGCGACCTCGTGCTCGCCCGACTTGGAACCAAGGCGGGCGTGAGAGCAAACGGCATAGGGAACGAATCTTGCGGATGTACTCCTCGACGTCAGGCAGGTAAGCCCCACGAAGTCACCGGGGAGGCCCAAGCGGCCCGGCACCACTTCCAGATTCTGACCAGGGCGAGTCGTTCGCCGGTGGCTGAAGGCTCGCTCCCACCCAAAAGGGGAGATTCGCGTTGTTCCCCAATCGCTCTCGCATCTTTCATTTTGCTCGAGGTGGGCTATAAAAACTTTCCTGGTGAAAGGCGGCGATTGGTTTCCTTTCTTTCTAGAGGAGCGCGCCTGTAATCTGTTTTCATCCTAAATCAAGTTGAGATCGGACCTTCCAGAGGCAAGTCGACTCAAACTGCGAGGCTCCATGTTGGAATAAAGAGCGCTGTCGAAGTGCCAACAACACAAAGCTTGCCAGTCTCAAATAGAACCTTTTGGGAGTCCGATTGGGCCGCACACCGAATCCCCGCTGGTGGTTTTTTATAGCTGCGTAACAATAAACAAGGTTAGTGCCAGTCCAGCATGAAATTGAGGAACGTATGCATTTTTTCTCAGTAAGTGATCGTCGTTACTGCTTCGATGAGGTCACTCGCAATTGCTTTCAGGTTGACCAAGCATCAGAAGATGCGCTTCGCATATTTGAAGCATCGGGAAGAACGGTCAACTCGAAGTTGCTAACAAAGTCACTTGCTGCGAAAGGCTACGACCAAACGACCATAGCAGAACTTGAAGACGACATTGATGAGTATCAACGATTGTCTGAGCGGACTTTCTTAACAAAAGACACGCCTCGAAAACTTAGATCCATCGAACTCCACGTTTCACATGCATGCAACCTTGGTTGTAGTTACTGTTTTGCCGGTAAAGGAGATTATGGAACGTCTCCTCTGCTGATGACAGACGAGATAGCCTTCAAGGCGGTCGACTACCTCGTCGCAAGTTCATCGGAAAACGAAACGCTTGCAATCGTCTTTTTTGGTGGGGAACCCATGATTAACGAGCCGCTGATATGGAAAACGGTCGACTATTCAAAAAGAATATACCCCAATAGAAACTTTACCTATTCTATTACGACCAACGGAACGCTTTTGAATGACACTGCTGTGAATTCTTTCAAGGAGCACGGGTTTTCTGTTCTGATTAGTCTCGATGGTACAGGATGCAAGCACGATGCATCGCGCCCGTACAAGACGGGAGGCGGCTCTTTCTCCGATATCGACAAAAACGTTCGTCGTTTTTCCGAGTCGTTCCCCTTCGGCGCAAGAGCGACCTTAACAAATAATAACTGTAACCTTGTTGAAGACTATCTTCAGTTTAAAGAGATGGGCTTCAGAAGGATTTACTTCTCGCCCGTGAGCTCATTCGATGAGAATATCAAACTCGACGAACACTCATTAAACAAAATCAGGGCGGGCCTAATAGATTTGGCGGATCAATATCTCAAACAGATTGATCAAGGGGAAAAGCCCTTGTTTAGAACATTGAAAACTGCAGTTGATTTGATTATGAGCAACAGGATCGCCTTTGTCGGATGCGGGGCTGGCAGGCGTTTT
>DBEXKF010000065.1:0-2652 GCA_048175045.1 Collinsella sp. | reverse complement strand
CGCCTCCGCCGACGCCGCCGCCTCCGCCGCCAGAGAAGCCGCCGCCTCCGCCGCCGCCCGAGCTGTCGGAGCTCGACGCCAGCTCACGGATGCTCTCGTGATACACGTCATCGAACGAATCGAGCGGAGACTCGATACCGTAATGATGGTAGTACCACCAGTAGCAGGGATAATTGTCATAGAAGCCGTCGGCCTCGCGCACCTCGGGCGGCACGGCCTCGGCAAGCTGACGCAGCACTTCCTTGGAAACACCCAGCGCCACGCCCATCACCAGCAGCTTGTTCCACAGCACCAGATCGCCCGGGACGGCTTCCTTTAGACGAGTGAAGTCCTCGAGCCAATGCTTAAGTGCCTTGCAGCGAGCCGCCACCTCGGCACCCTCCGGCGTAAAGCGGCGAAACGTAAGGCCCACGCCGATACCCACCAGCACAATCGGCACCGAGATAACCGCGGCGGTGATGTTCGCCCGTGCGCCATCGGTAAAGAAAATGGATCCCACGGGAACAAAGGCAATCAGGATACCAAGAACCAGGCAAAACACCATTGCAACAATGCCGTCCGAGGCAACGTACTCGCTATCGGCCAGCTTGCCCTTAACGGTGTTCTGATAGTCCTCGAGCTTATCACCCACGGGTGTAGCGTGCTGCTTGACGTAGTGCTGCAGCTCGTCGAACGTGCGCGAACGGTCACCGTTCTCGTCAGGCTTAGCACCGGCAAAGAAGACCTTGAGCACCATGTGGTCAATGCCCTTGGCCGACTTCCAGCCCGCATCACTCACCGTCACGCGATACGTCTGCTCTTCTTTTTCACGCCCCAACAGACCCTTCTTGGCCTTGGTCACGGTCGCCTGCTCCAGCTTGATCACACGGTCGTCAGTGAGCTTCATGAGCGTGGCGATATATGCCTGGTCGGGCACCTCGTTCCAGCTCATGAGGGCCGAAAGCACGGCGGGATGGTCGGCCGAAGGCACATCGCGGAAATATTCGTCCTGGAAAAGCGGCTTGGGCTTGCGCTTGCGCAGCTTGAGCATAACGATTGTGCCGGTAAAGACCACCGCCGCAACAACACTTAGCACGGCAAGTGCATTGGCAATCATGCGAGCGTGAGCGCGGCGGGCGTTAGCTTCGTCGGCCCATTCCTTCTCTTCGCTCAGGATCGTTGACATGCGCTCTTCGCCCGAAGCGGCAAGCTGCGGCACCCAGTCGCTAGGAAAGGCGATGCGTGCCTCGGCGAATTCGCCCTGATGCACGCAGGGAATGGTATAGGTGACCATGGGTTCGTCCGCATCGAGCGATACATCGCCCGTCAGCGGGCCGTGGCCCCATGCGCGGAAGTTATCGCCCTTGACGGCCGCCGTCCCGGCAGCGGCATTTGCGAAGTACACTTCCATCTCAACGTCATCGGAGTCCGCGGACCAGCCGTCGCCCACAAACTTCCAGTAGAGCTCGGCGGTATCGGCCCAGTTCATGACCGCACCGGTCATGGTGTAGCTCACGTAATAGATCGCGCTGTCGCCGCTCTCGTGGGGGCTGAACACCTTAATCCTTACGCCGTCACCGGTCTGCTCGACCGTGTAGACGCCAGAATCGCCCTTGTTCGCGCTATCGACTTTGTTAAACGCGGTGTCCTCTTCCTCGACACTCAGCACGTCAACGCCCGCCGTGCCGCCCTGCTGGTTGGTGCCCGTATTGATCTCCCAAAACACGCCGTTGATGTCGTCGTCGAAATCAAACTGGCGTCCCTCGACAACGGTCAGCGATCCATCGGCCTCAACCGTGGCACTGATATAAGTTTGGGTCATGGAGTAGCCGTCGGCGTGCGCGGCGACAGGCAGCAGCAACAACGCAAGCGTGACGAGCACGCAGACGGAAGCGAATCGCGCAAACAGGTGGCGCTGCCGGCTGACTTTGGCGGCGAGGGTGTTCATAGGCACATCCTTTGTCTGTAAAACCAACAGCGCCATTGTCCCACGTTTGCGGGTACGCATGGCGAACATCTAGGCGACCGGAGCGCCAAACGGGATGAAAGTCACGCCCGCGGCCGGCACCTGGGGACATTCCTTATCTGCCGGCAATCTGGAACACTCCTTGGCATAGCCCGCTCCGGCAATAGATACCACTTCATAGCTCCGTCACAGGTGTAGCGGCTTTGTGTTGCCGCGGCGTAAGCCGATTAAGCTGGCGAGCGAGGGGCATAAAGCAGTTGAGCGAAAACGGTTTGCCCCTTTGCCGTTCGCTTGAGGATCATGTCCCCCTTTTCCGCGGAAACCCCGGCAGTTGCGAAGAGCTGCCGGGGTTTCTGTCGTTTGAGGGGTTGGGCTGGCGGGCGGCGATCGAGCTGTCGAGCCGGTGGTCCGGCACGCGCAACGCGCGGCCTCGGCAACTTGCAGGCCACGGCAGCGTCTCCCCCACCGCGCCCCGCGCTATACTCGTCCGCATGGATATCAAAACACGCAACATAGCAACGCCCGCCGCGGACGCGCCAGCGACGCCACCCGCCTCCGCCCCCGCGCCCGTCGTGGGCCGTTTCGCCCCGTCGCCCTCGGGCCGCATGCACCTGGGCAACGTGTTCAGCTGCCTGTGCTCGTGGCTTTCGGCCCGCAGCCAGGGCGGCAGCATCGTGCTGCGCATCGAGGACCTGGATGATCGCTGC
>DBEXKF010000064.1:0-3374 GCA_048175045.1 Collinsella sp. | reverse complement strand
GTGGCGAAACATCCGACGCGCGCGAATCTACTTGTGAATTAGTAGGTGCGATCGTTGAGCGTGCTCCAGAGCTTCTTGGACTCGGCCATGGTCCACGCGTTGATCTTGTCCTCATCAATGCCAACGAACTCGCGATCCTTGTACAGGACGCGGCCGTTGATGATGGTGGTGCGGCAGTTTTTGCCCATCATGCCAAAGAGCATGTGGCCGTCGATATTCTCCTCGCTCAGCGGCGTAAAGGGCTTGTAGTCCATAACGATAACGTCGGCGGCAGCGCCGGCCTCGAGCACACCGAGCTTGCGATCGAAGTACTTGCTCGCCATCTTGGCGTTGTTCTCGAACAGCATGGTCATGGCCTCACACCAGCCCACGTTGGGCATGGCGGCGTTGTGACGCTGAATGATCAGGAAGACCTTAAGGCTCTCGAGCATATCGTGGGTGTAGGCGTCGGTGCCCATGCACACGGGGATGCCACGACGGAAGAACTCGAGCACGGGGGCGCAGCCCACGGCGTTGCCCATATTGGATTCGGGGTTGTTGACCAGCCAAGTGCCGGACTCCTTGACGATATCCATCTCGGCAGGCGTCACGTGGATGCAGTGGCCGAGCATGGTGTCGGGACCCAGCAGGTTGTGCTGCAGCAGGCGCTCGACGGGGCTGATACCACCGCGGTTGAGGCGGGAATCCCACACGTCGTTCATGCCCTCGCACACATGGATGTGGAAGCCGGTCAGGCCGTTGTTGGCCTCGGCCATCTTATCCATGGTCTCGTCCGAAAGCGTAAAGGTAGCATGCCCGCCAAACATGGCGGCGATCATGTGGTTGTCGTTATCGCGACGCTCCTTGGCGGCCCACTGGGCAAATTCGGCGTTCTCGGTAATGGCCTGGTCGCACTTTTCCTGGCCGCGGCGATCGGAGACCTCGTAGCACAGGCACGAACGCATGCCCAGCTCCTGAGCTGCATCCTTAATGGTAAAGAGGCTTCCCGGGATCTCGCAGAAGCTCGCATGGTGATCGAAGATCGTGGTGACGCCATCACGGATGGAGTCCAAAATCGTGGCATAGGCGCTGGCCTTGGTGCCGTCGAGCGTCAGGTTGTCGTCGATCTTCCACCACTGCTGCTCAAGATTCTCCAGGAAGTTGGTGGGGTTGCAGCCCTTAATGGCGAGGCCGCGGGCCAGACCCGAGTAGATGTGGGTGTGGCAGTTGATGAGTCCGGGCATGATGAGGTTGCCCCGGGCATCGACGTACTCGGCATCCGGGTACTTGGCCTTGAGCTCGCGCTCGGGGCCCACTTCGACGATCGTATCTCCGTCAATGGCGACCGCACCGTTTGGAATGAACGGGGTCTGAGCGTTGCGGGTAAAGACGGAACCGTTAGCGACCAGAAGCATAAATGCTCCCTTCAACATCAGAGGCGGGGTTTGACACCTCTGACATGGCGGAAGTGCGAAGCGCCGGCCTACACCGGAAACGGGCCCTCTCCCGTCAACGCTTCACCAAAGGGACAAGCCCTTTGAAGTGCGGCTTGGCGCCGCATGGCGTCGGCGGACGAGGCGATGCGTCCGCCGACGAATAGCACCGAATTGGTTACTTCTTGCTCTCGGGCAAGACCAGATCCACGGCAGCGTCCTTGGCAGCATCGATGTGCTGAGCCACGACCGGCGTCTGCGGAAGGATCAGGTTAAGGACAATGGCCATGATGGCGGTGGGGGTTACGGCATTGGAGCCGATGACGGTGGACACCCAGGCGGGCATACCCTCGCCGGCAAGGCAACCGCTGGCCATCCAGATACCCAGGCCAAAGACGACGGAGGTGCCGACGATGGTGGTAGTGCGCTGCGTGAGGCCCTCGCGGGTGAACATGCGCACGCCGTTCATGGTGATGGTGCCAAAGACGCCGACGGTCGCGCCGCCGATGACGGGCTGCGGGATAGCGGAAAGGACGGCAGAGAGCTGCGGGAACAGACCGGCGATGGCAAAGACGGCCGCAATGATCACAAAGACCCACTTGTTGACGACCTTGTTGGAGCAGATGATGCCCACGTTCTGGCCAAGGGCGCTGGTGGGAAGACCGCCCAGCAGACCGCCGACCATAGAGGTGAGGCCCTGGGACACGATAGCGCCGGAGAGCTCGCGCTCGGTGGGCATACGGTCGATGGAGCCCAGGCAGGCGGCGGAGACGTCACCGATAACCTGGATGGCAACCATGGGGAACACGACGGCGAGGGTAATGCAGACCTCGGGATCAAACTCGAGCGCGTAGGGCATGAGCTTGGGAAGAGCGAAGACCTGAGCGGTGGCGACGCTGGAGAAGTCGATCATGCCAAAGGGGATGGAGACGATCATGCCAACGATCATGCCAAAGAACACGGATCCCAGCTTGAGCGTGCCCTTGCCAAAGTTGGCGAGCGCAAAGACCACGGCGAAGGTGATAAGAGCGACGCACCAGGCCTGCGGGGTGCCCCACAGCGGCGTACCCATACCGCCGGCCATATACTTGACGGCCGTGGGATACAGCGAAACGCCGATGGAGAAGATGACCGTACCGGTCACGACGGGCGGGAACAGCCACTTGATCTTGCTGTAGGCCAGACCAAAGAGGACCGCGACGGCGCCGCCGACGATCTCGCCACCCAGCAGCGCACCAAAGCTAAAGCCCGAGGCACCCATGGCCTGCAGGGCCGGCAGGAACGCGAACGAAACGCCCATGACGATGGGCAGGCCGCCGCCGATGCGACGGAAGGGAGCGAAGGCCTGAAGGGCCGTGTCGATCGCCGAAAGAATGAGCGCGACCTGGATGATGTCGGTACTCTGCTGGCTATTAAAGCCGTAGACGCCGGCCATGATGACCGCCGGGGTAATGATGCCGGCAAACGATGCCAGTACGTGCTGAAGGGCACACGGGATCATTTCCTTAACGGGAGGCATGCCTTCGCGAGTGAACAGGGCTTCAGTGCCGTTCGTAACCGTCTCCTGGGTCATTTGACCACCAATCCTCGAAGTAGTTGTTTTCGCATCTGACGCTCTATTGTGACGCAGTGCGGGGTTGAGGTTGTGCCTTCATTGCATATCGTATTAAAGATGATTCTCATTCTCAATAATAATTTTTTGTTATCAGACTATTCTTCAGCTGAAATTACGCATTTCCGCAGGTCAGGAAAGTGTCTGGTCAAAATAACATCTAACATTTCTTTTGGTCAACCGTTTACCGCTAAATTCCTACCGTTCGTCTGCATTACGCAATGTACCTGCGGATATACGAGATGATGGGCAGCATGTTACCATGAGAAAAAATTGTTATGAACATTTCCGATTTCACCCAAAGGAGTTGCCCGTGAACGAGACCGTACGTCGCTTTTTGCCGATGGTCG
>DBEXKF010000063.1:0-7138 GCA_048175045.1 Collinsella sp. | reverse complement strand
TTGTCCGCTCCAAACGCAGCAGCCCGACTACCACGGTAGCCGGGCTTTTTTGTACCCATCGCCTGGGCTCGAACCCGAGAGGGGGCGATCGTTTTGGGGCGTGGCTGTGGCGTTGTTTGTCGCGAATGTCCGCTTTGGGCGTATCATCGTGGGCATCTCGCATAACCTCGTTGCAAGGGAGATATGCCCCATGGCTACGGAAAAGTCTTCTTCGCGCTCATGGATGTCTGATGCCGCGATCTATCAGATCTACCCGCGCTCGTTTAAGGATTCGACTGGTTCGGGTCTGGGTGATATCGCGGGCATTACCCAGCAGATGGACTATCTTGAGCGGCTGGGTATCGAGGCCATCTGGCTGAGCCCGTTTTACCCATCGCCTCTTGTCGATGGTGGCTATGATGTGGCGGACTACTGCGATGTCGATCCACGTCTCGGCTCGCTTGACGACTTCGATGACATGATCGCTGCGGCTCACGCGCGCGGCATCAGGATTATCGTCGATATCGTGCCCAACCATTCATCAAACCAGCACCCCTGGTTCAAAGCCGCTCTTGCCGCCGGCTCCGGATCGCCCGAGCGCGCCCGTTATATCTTCCGCGATGGTCGCGGCGAGCATGGCGAGCTGCCTCCCACCAATTGGAATGCCAACTTTGGCGGCCCCGCATGGACGCGTGTTGCGGACGGTCAGTGGTATCTGCACATGTTTACGCCCGAGCAGCCGGACTTTGACTGGTCATGCCCTGAGGTTCACGCGCTCTTTTGCGACGTCCTGGCGTTTTGGAGCGATCGAGGCGTCGACGGCTTTCGCATTGATGTGGCGCAGGGTCTCGCCAAGGATCTCGACCGCGATGACCTCGACCGGTGGCATCTCGCCGAGGGCGATGACATGGTTGACGACGGCACCCATCCGCTGTGGGACCGCAATGAGGTCCACGAGATCTATCGCGAGTGGCGCCGCGTGTTCGACCGCTATAATCCGCCGCGCAGTGCCGTTGCCGAGGCGTGGGTGCTGCCCGAGCGCCAGTATCTCTACGCGCGTCCCAGCGAGCTTGGCCAGACATTCAACTTTGAGTTTGCCAAGGCCACTTGGACCTATGATGACATGCACACTGCAATCGAGAAGGGCTTGAAGGCAGCCGTCGAATCCGATTCCGCCTCGACCTGGGTACTCTCCAACCACGACGTGCCACGCGTGGCGACACGCTATGCCCTGCCGCAAATCAAGGCGACGCGCTACCACCAGATTGCGCTCGACTGGCTCTTACGCGACGGGTCGTCTTATGACGAGGACCGTGAACTCGGCGAGCGCCGCGCGCGGGCGGCCCTTTTGCTTGAGCTGGCGCTTCCGGGCTCGGCATACGTGTATCAGGGTGAGGAGCTCGGCCTTTTTGAGGTGGCTGATATCCCGTGGGCCGCACTCGAAGACCCTACTGCGACCAATACGCACGGACCGAAGCGTGAGAAGGGGCGCGACGGCTGTCGTGTGCCCCTGCCGTGGGTGGCGGCGGACGATCCCGCGCATGGCGGATCGTTTGGGTTTTCGCCGGTGAACGCCGATGCGGCGCCCCATCTGCCGCAGCCTGCATGGTTTTCCGATTACGCTGCCGATAGGGAAGAAGCGGACCCGACATCGATGCTTACGCTCTATCGTGACGCCCTCTGGCTACGGCGCAAGCTGCGCGGGTGCGCCAACGATCTTGCGTGGCTTGATCTTGACGGGCGCACCGGTCTTGCGGATGGTGCCGAGGGCGCTGAGGGTGGTGTCATTGCCTATCGCCGCGATAACGGCTGGGCGTGTGTGACGAACTTTGGCGCAGCACCCGTGGAGCTGCCGGCGGGCAGGGTCCTGCTCACCTCATCACCGCTTGCAGACGGCAGGCTCGCGCAGGACAGCTCCGCCTGGATCATGCTCGGTGAGATGTAGGGGCCTTTTGCGGCGAGTTTGCGTTTGCCTGCGCCTTCCGTGGTGGCTGATGTCTTCGCGAGGTTCGCGAGGGCGTCGCAAAACTTTTTAAAAAAAGTTCTTGCATTTGGGTGGATCATCCCGTATATTAAATCCTCGCAGGCGGACATGGCTCAGTTGGTAGAGCACAACCTTGCCAAGGTTGGGGTCGCGGGTTCGAGCCCCGTTGTCCGCTCCATTTGGGCGTTTAGCTCAGGGGGAGAGCGCTTCCCTGACACGGAAGAGGTCAGAAGTTCAAATCTTCTAACGCCCACCAAATGTTCGCAGCTCAGAGGTCATATCTCTGGGCTGTTTTGTTTTATGTTGCCAAATCCGCTGGCAGCTCCAACCGTCATCGCAACGTAGCATCAATTCACCTGACAAATGGCAGCCAAACAAATTCAATACCCCAACATCAACAATAACCAGGCACAAAACTGCGCCGCAAGCTGCTCCAACCGCCCAACTGGCCAAAAGCCGACCATCTACTTGCCAATTTATCCAACGGCGTAACCAACCAGTCCGCGCCGCAGCTTCTCGGCAAAACGCCACAACGTCCACACCCTGCGGTATCCTTGAGCCACTTACACCTGCAGCACCAAGGAGCCACCATGCGCACCGAGCTCGATGTTCCCTTTTCGCACAAAGAAGAAGCCAAGGCGCTGGGCGCCAAATGGGACCGGACCAAAAAGATCTGGTATGTACCCAGCGGCGTCAACCCCGAGCCCTTTGTCGAGTGGCTGCCCGGTGTTGACCGATCCGACCCCTCAGCGCCGTATATATATCTAGTACTGGGCAAGCGCGAGTGCTGGAAGTGTCACAAAGAGACCTCGGTCGCGGCCTTCGGCATTCCCTATCGAACCGATAACGACGAGAGCATCGCCATCGCACACGCGCCCAACGAAGCCGGGCACATTGCCATCGACACGGCCAACGCCAACGCGCTCGCCATCGTGCCCGCTGTTGGCTGCGTGCCGGGCGAGATCCGCGACTATCTTTCTAAGCGCTGCGGCTACAAGCCCGTAGGCGCGCGAGCCTCCAAAGCCCCGTCGCTCGGCAACACGTGCACCAGTTGCGACGCGCTGCAAGGCAGCCGCTATCTGTTCGAGGAGCCCTCGTCCCCGTTTGCCCTCACTGCCATCAACAAGCTGCCGGCACTGGAGTTTGTGCGCGTCGAAGTTGCCGGCGTCTTTGGCGTCCCGGCCACGCGCACCGACTTTGACCAGGCGCTCTTTACCTGGGCACGCGACCATCACGCCGAGTTCCACAAGAAGCTCGGTGAGGGAATTTATTTGTAGGGACGGAGATGCCTTCACAGCCAGCTCCTCCGCATCACCTATCCCTCGTCGCCGGCGTCGTACACGATATCGAGGCCACAAACAGGGCATTTCTCCGGATACACCGGCATATGAATGCCCGTACGTTTCCTCACTTCGTCGCTGAACCTGTCACGTGCATCGATGAACCGAATGTCGAGACACGGTATTTGCGAGCCGCAGCAAGGACAGGCTACAGCAAACGACCCGCAATCAACCTCTACGTTCGGAAACATATTGTTGTCTATAAGGGCACACGGCAGTTTTCCGTACTTCCCCATCGCAATATCGCCTCGCCAGCTCATACACGCTCCCCTCTCGCTATACAAATCAGGAAGAGCATGCACCGGCGGGCGGGCACGAGATTGCATCGCCACGCGATCCGATCAAACAACACGATCTTAAAAGACCGCCAAAGCCAAATACGCTAAAACGGCAGAAACCCCGCCTTTTCACGCTTCTTTTCCGAGTGATCGAACTCAATGCGATGGGCCTCAAGAAACACCGTATTGGCTCGCCACTGACGCTCATTCGGCTGCCTTAGCGTCGCACCCGCAAAGGAAGCGTAGTCGGTCTTATCCAGCAGGTACGATCCGCACAGCCGATATTCGCCGCAAACAGGCTCAAACGAAATCAGGTGAGCATCAAATAGGGAATGAAGGTCGCGCCGAAGCAGAATGCCGTTGCTGGCAACCTGCGATTTGGGTCCCGAGTAATTCTCGATATGCGCAGCCTCCAGAGCTTCGCTGACGCCGCAGTCCGACACCGCGCAACGGCCGTCATAGGCGGCAACGAGCTGCTTGCGGAACCATTGTTGCCCCAATCGCTCGCGCCTTAACGCATAGCGGACCTTTTCGTCGTCGGTCGCACCCTGTCCGGCAAACTCAACATCGACGGGCATGCGCTTCAGATAACTCATGTCGGGCGCAAAACGAGGGTCCGGCCCGCCTTTATGAACAGGACCGTGCAGAACAAACCATCCGTTTTCGGGCTCGAACCGCTCAACAAACGCAAGGCCGAGCACCTTATAGCCCACCTCGGTTGCAAATATGACTCCGACTGGAACGCCGCATTCCATGCAGTTGAGCATTTTACGGTTGTAATTCTGGTCTCGAAAACCAACGGTACCCGGCGCTTGAACCGAGTACTTAATGACCCACGTACCATCGTCCAAATAGAGCGGAGGCACATCGGTGTAGAAGCTCTTTTTAGAGTTATGGACCGAGAGCGCAAAGATCTTATTGGGATCTTGCTTCACCCGATCCTGGCCCGGCCAGAAGATCCCTGAATCCCGCGTTACGGGAAAGAAGTCCGAGCCAATTCTCAAACGATACTGATACTGAGGGCTATCTTCCTTGGTGTGGTGCGGAAGGCTGGTCCAAACGCCGCCGCGCTGCTCCTCACCCAGAAACCACTCCCATGCCTCAACGTATTCAGAAGGCACGAGACTGCAGGCACGGTCATAGCTTGGTCCATCCATCAACGGAACAGCAAGGTCAATGTCGTTCATCGCCAGCACCTACAACCATACGAACGCGAGTCATGCCCCTCAATAATATGACCGAGAGTCAATTATTACGAGATCTCATTCCGCGATCGGCACATCGTTGATGCTCTCGGTTTGCCGCTGGCGCGCTCGTACCCCGCTACCCCACTCCCCTGTATACTGATGTAGCACGTGTTTCATCCGGGCTTGTTGGGCCGGATTGTTCATGGGAGGGTCTTATGGCTGCTTCGAATCCGCCTAAGGGGAGCGTTTCTTCTTCGTCCATCAAGCCGGTTACGCGCAAGGCTGTGCGTTGCCAGCGCGAGGTCGCTTGGCTTGTCACGCAGGCGGCGGGCAGGCTTGTGGCGACCACTCAGGACGTCAATGCGCCTACGCCGAGCTTTGTGTTAGCGGCGGCGCTGGATTATGTGCGCCAATTGGAGCTTGCCGCACAGGATGCCAGCGGCCACCTCGACTACCAGAATGTTATGGCGCCCGACCTGCAAACGTTCTGCCACATGGCCAAGTTGCCCGCCGCACCCAATGCGCTTTCGGACGCAGGCTACATGTTTACGCTTTCGGGCGCGGACCTTATCCGCGACATCTATGCATACTGCAGCGAGCTCGCCGAGCGCCACGTCTTTGACGCGGCTGAAGTCAAACCGGGATATGTCATCAAGCTGGTTCTTAGGCTGTTCTTGATGGACGGGTTCGGGGCCATGCCGGCGTAAGCCGAGTCTTTAGCATCACCGTCGACTGAGCAACAACCGCTTTACCTTAGTGGGCGCCAATTGAGGGTCGATTATTGGGTCGCCTCGTCCACTAACGCATTTATTCCACGCGCTCTGACAGTCGATACTTGCGGTTGCGGCTTGTCAACGGCGCAGTCGGCTCAAGCTCGCCCTGCTCAATGAGCGCATTGACGCGTGCCCTAACCTGGGAAACCGTGAGTCCCGTGCGCTCCGCCAGTTCGCGCGTCCCCAATTCGCCGTAGCGCTTGAGTGCCGTCATAATCAAGTCCCCGCCATGATCGACCGGCTCGATCTTTGAACGGTAAAGTACGACCTTGAACCGATCGAACCCCGGGCAGAACAGGGGCTCGGCCAGACCATGCGCGCGCATGCCATCGATCATCATCGGGATGCCCGAGCCATTGCCCTCAGCCGGCGAACCTGCGCCATCCGGCAGCGGGACAATCGACATGAGTTTCACGAGCGTCGCGTTACGGCATCGGGAGCTGCCGTCAAACAAGCTCTCGCGAGTCTTTCCCCCATAAAGGCCGCCGGGATTCGTCACCTCGATACGGTCGTCAAGAACGTCGACGGCAATCGATTGTCCACAGAACCGATCCCCGTATTCTCGATGGATTACGGCGTTGGCGATTGCCTCGCGCAGAACCTCCTCGGGAATCTCAAGCGAGTCGACACGCGAGACGCCTTGGACGGTCGAGGTGCGGCGCAGGTTTTTGGCAACAGCTGCGACGGCATCCGAAATCATCTCGCCTAGGGTGCCCTCGCAGACTGTGCGGTCCATAAACCTTAGTGGCCCCGCAGCTCCCTTTTGAGTTCCCATGTGGACAGCCACATCAATGAAGAGCTTGGGATAGAACTGCTGAGGGTAAACGCCCGCGGCAAGGAGGCCGGCCTTGGTAACATTGCCCTGGAAGTCGAGGAAATTCAGACGCTCCATTTTTGTCTTCTTGTCCGCCGCACCGCGCATCGCTCGAGGCGTCAACGAATAGGCACGCTCTATCGTGCGGTCGACCAGCGACTCGTCGAGATCGCTCACACTCGTGCCGGGCACCGCATCGCGATCGCTAGAACTCGTCCGTTCATATGACGACAGTGCCAAAACCTCGGTCGACGAAAGCGGGACATCTTTGTCATCGATGCGTTTGTAGCTGCCACCTTGAGCGCCCCGCTCTATGACATAGCAAGGCTTGCTCGACGGGTCGAGCTCCTCAATCGTGATGACCAGAACCACGGTGCCCTGGAGCTCCACGCGCTCAATGGTGTATTTGGGCGGATTGGCCAGCTTTCCGCGACCGCCGGCATCGCCCATGCCCGCCACGAATTGGTTGAGCACTTTCTCGGTCTCAAAGTTTGCAACTGGAACAAAACCCGCGCGCTCACTCACTCCGAGCACGATGATGCCGCCGGCGGTGTTTGCGAAAGCGCTGACCGTTTCCCATACGTCGCGGGAAAGCGTCGTGGCGCTCTCCTTGACCTCGACGTTAAGATCGTCCGAGCCCATGCGCCTTAAAGACTCGAGCAGACCGGTCAGTTCGTTTTCGTTCATCTGCACGTCCTTTCGCTCGGTTCTGCGAAGAACGCCGCGAATAGATTTCCTTCGTCTCTCAGTTATCTCTCGTAATTATCTCTCATCTTTCTGCTA
>DBEXKF010000062.1:0-5195 GCA_048175045.1 Collinsella sp. | reverse complement strand
GGTTTTTGATGAAGAGAATACGCAGGTCGTGGATGCCTTCCTGGCTTCTCCCGAGGGCGCCGGCTTTACCGTGGCGCCGCTCTCCGAATCCCAGATTCTACAGCTCCCCGAGTTTGAACAAGCCAAGAAGCTCGTTTCCGTACGTCAAAACGACCGCGGGCTTTTCCAAAGCGTCCCCGTAAACGCCGACTCCTACGACGGCCACTTCTGCGCCCGCCTGGTCCGCAAGTAACTTCTAAGTTGCGGTGAAATAGGGATTGAATAGCGGCTTCTACCTGCCAAACAGTCCTTATTTCACCGCAACTCACAAGGAAACCTGGGTAGCTTAATTAACTACCCATAGAGCAAAGAAATAGCCCCGTGATCGGTGTCGGTCGCGGGGCTGCTTGGTTTCTAGTGGCTATGCGGGCAGTTGGCGCAGCAGCCGCTCGTGGCGTTGGTGCTGGAGCCGCCGCTTCGCTGGTCGGTGTTGTAGAAACCGCTGCCCTCAAATTTAATGCCGCTGGCCGAGAACGTCTTGGATGCCGGGGCACCGCAGCTCGGGCATACGACCTCGGGCGTCTCGGACATGGGGTGCTCAACTTCAAACACGTTGCCGCAGCTCGTGCACTTGTAATCGTAGCGCGCCATAATACTTCCTTTTCAGTACAAAGCGGGCAGATTGCTCTGCCCGCATAAATTCAAACAGCTGTAACTGTACCCTATATCGGGGGTTTTATCACGCTTCGCCCCAGAATCTATGGGTGTTGCGCAGGAGCTGTGCAGTTTTGCTCTCGGCGGCCGCAACGTCGGCCTCATCGGCCTGCCAGGTCCAGTTGCCCGTGGCGACACCCGGCACGTTCATGCGCGCATCGTCGCCTAGCCCCAGGATGTCCTGCAGCGGCATCATCACCAGGGGAGCGTCGCTTGCCAGCGCGTCGCCCATCAGCTTGGCCGCCACCTCAACACCGCTCGGCTCGTCGCCGCCCGCAAAGGAGCGCGTGCACCAACCGGCGAGCGTCGCCGTGTCGTGCGTCGAGGTGTACAGAATCTTGCCCGGCGTGGGATGCACGCCGCAGCGGACGTCGTAATCGCTAAACTCCAGCACGTCCATACCGGGGAAGCCGCAGGTCGAAGCCATGGCGCGAACGCCGGGCGTCAGGTAGCCCAGGTCCTCGGCGATAAAGTTGAGCGGCCCCAGCTCGTCATAGGCAGTCTGGAACAGGTCCTTGCCCGGACCCGCCAGCCAGCGGCCGTCGGCGCAGGCCTTGCCTGCGGGAATGCTAAAGTAGCTGTGGAATCCCAGGAAGTGGTCCAGGCGCACGCGGTCGTAGAGCGAGAACGCGCGACGCAGACGGTCCATCCACCAGCGGTAGCCGTTCTCCTTCATGTGATCCCAGCGGAAGGTGGGGTTGCCCCACACCTGACCCTCGGGCGCAAAATTATCGGGCGGCGCGCCGGAAACCTCAATCGCCTTGCCGGTATCGGACAGCCAGAAGTTCTCGGGCTCGCTCCACGCATCGGCCGAATCGTCCGAAACATACATAGGAATGTCGCCGATAACCTCGATGCCCTTCTTGTGCGCATAGTTCATGAGCTCGCACCAGGCCAGGTCAAAGCGGTACTGCATGTACGCCTGCAGTTCGGCTTCGTCGTGGAAGCGCTTGTCATCGATCAGATGCTCGTTGTAGCGCGCGACATCTGCCGGCCAATCGTGGCGCGACTCGCCCTCAAAGTACTTCTTAACGGCCATGTAGACGCAGTACTTCTCGAGCCAATCGGCGTTGCGATGCTTAAACGCCGTGTAGAGCGGGTCTGCATCTTCGCCGCCACGGGCCTTCCAAGCCTCAAAGTCGTCCGCAAGTTCCTCTTGGCTCTCGGGCAGCAGGTCAATATTGCCCGCAAAGGCCGAAGGCCCCGCGTAAGGGGAGCGGAAGAAGTCTGTCGGGTTGACAGGCAGGACCTGCCAGTAGCGCATACCCATAGCGGCCAGATGGTCGATAAAGCGACGCGTGGGTGCACCGATCGTGCCGGGCTTGCCGTCGTCGGTGGGCACCGAGGTGATATGGCACACGACGCCCGCACCGTGATCGAGTGTCTCCTGCAGGCGCTGCTCGGCATGGTGATAGATGATTGACGAGCCCAGCGGATACAGATCGAGCGTGACCGTGCCGTTGTGGATCTCGCACTCGTGACCGCTGATCACGTCACTCGCACATTCGCCGAGTGCCGGAATCGTCACGCGGTGCGAATTGCGCAGACTGCGGTTGATGATAACCGTCGCGGACTCGCCATTCTTGCCCGTGCGGTTGTATGCCAGCACCTCGTCGTTGAGCGCGAAGGCCTTGATCTCGCCGTCGATCATAAATGGCAGTGCACGGCGTACGGCGGAGGCGTTCTTGACAATAGCCAGCGTGTCGAAGTCGTGCAGTTGGTCCTTGGTCGGCAGCGTGCGGCGGTTGCCCGGGTCGGTAAGGCCCTCCAGGCCGTATTCGTCGCCGTAGTAGATCGAAGGCACGCCTGGGAAGGTCATCTGCATGAGCGTGGCGAGCCAAAAACGGCTCTTGGCCAGGCCCATCGAGTTCTCGTCCAGGCGCCATTTGCTGCGCTCGCACTCGGGCAGCTTCGACTCGTCGGGTCCGCCGCCGAGCACCGAGATAATGCGCGGACGGTCGTGACTCGAGAGCAAATTAAGTGCGCAAGACAGGGCCTCACGCGGATAGTTCTCGCGCAGGGTCTCGATATCCTCGGCTGCCTGGTAGGCATTCTTGTAGCCCATCAAAAAACCGATGACCATGTCACGGAAGGGATAATCCATAGCAGAGTCCAGCTCGGAGCCCTGCAGGTAGCGGCGCAGATGGCCGTAGCTAATCTTGTTGGAGGCGTCTTCCCAGACTTCGCCGAGCAACAGTGCGTCAGGCTTTTCGGCAAGTACGGCCTTCTTGATCTGGGCTAGGAAGTCGTCGGAAAGCTCGTCAGCGACGTCCAGGCGCCAACCATGGGCACCGGCGCGCAGCCATTTGCGGATCACGCCGTCCTTGCCCAGGAGCCTCTCGCGCACCAGCTCAGACTTCTCGTTGATGGCTGGCATGTTGCCCACGCCCCACCAGCAGTCGTACGAGCCGTCCTCGTGGAAGGTAAACGCATCGCGCCACGGAGAATCCTCGCTCTGCCAAGCGCCCACGCCGGGATAGTTGCCGTAGCGGTTGAAATAGATCGAGTCGTCGCCCGTGTGGTTGAAGACGCCGTCCAGGATGATGGAGATGCCCAGCTTCTCGGCTGCCTGGCACAGCTCGGTAAAGTCCTGCTCGGTGCCCAGGATCGGGTCGATCTTGGTGTAGTCGGCCGTGTCGTAGCGGTGGTTGCTCGCGGCTTCAAAGATGGGGTTGAGGTAGATGGCCGTAAAGCCAAGCTCGGCGATGCGGGGCAGGTCTTCCTGGATGCCCTTGAGCGAGCCGCCGTAGAAGTCCCAGGTCTTGATGGAGCCGTCCTCGGCGCGCTCGTACACGGGCGGCTCGTTCCAGTCCTCGACCATCCGGCGCTGAATGCCCTTGCGCGGTTTTTCGAGTTGGGCCATTGTGCGCTCGCGCCAATGCTCGTCACGGGCGTAGCGGTCGGGGAAGATCTGGTAGACCATGCCGCGCTCGTACCAAGTGGGGCGGTTCTCGCGGTGCTTATAGACGGTAATCTGGAAGGACGGCACCTCAGCGTAGTCGTAGGTTACGCCCTCGCCGCCGGTGCGGCCTTGGGGCGCGCCCAGGCGGACCTCGGGCTGGCCCTCGATATTGCAGATAAAGCTGTACCACACAAGACACGGTTCAGTGCATTTGAGCTCGCCGGTAAAAATGCCATCGCCTTCGTGCTCCATCGGGATCAGGGTCTCGCCGACTTCATCGACCCAGGTACGCAGGGTGAGTGTTGCCTGGTTGGGATCGGCATCCTCCAAAATAACCGAGAGTGCAACGGTAGTTCCTGTGGTCACAGCGCCAAACGGAGTGCGGAACTGCGGTAGGCGGCTGTTGTGTATCAATCTCATAGTACGGTCCAGTTCAATAGAATCACGGCCTGCGGGCCATGGGCTTTACGCACAAGATATAAGTATATCTGTTGTACACAGGGTGTATAAACAACATCCGTTTACCATCGGCGAACGGTTGTCCTAGAAAATCGTTTTACCAACTATCTACAGAGAAGGGGCGCCCGGTTGGAGCGCCCCTTGTTTAGGGTTTTGATTAGGTTTTAGATCGTGTGTGGGCTAGCGGCGCTTGCGGGTGGCCGTTGCCTTGCGGACGGACGTCTTCTTGGATGGCGCCTTTTCCACCGTCGTGGCGGCAGGGGAGACCGGGGTCTCCTTGGCGGGTTCGGGCTTGGCCTTTGCCTCGGCCTTGGGCTCCTCTTTGGCGGCAGCGGGCTTGGCCTCGACCTTAGCCTCCGCCTTGGGAGCAGCAGCCTTGGTCGTGGTCTTCTTGGCCGTCGTCGTGGCGCGCTTGCGCGTGGTGGTCTTGGCGGCCGGCTTGGCCTCGGCGGGAGTCTCCTCGACTTTGGCGGCCGGCTTTGCGGCTGCCTTGGTCGTGGCGGCCTTCGTGGTCGTCGACTTCGTTGCCGTGGTCTTCTTGGCTGCCGTTGTCTTCTTGGCGGTCGCGGTCGACTTCTTGGCAGTGGTCTTGGCCGGTGCCTTGACGGCGGGCTTGGCCTCGACGGCGGCTTCAGCCTTTACCTCGGGAGCGGCCTCGGCCTCGGCGGCCTTCTTTGCAGCGGCGGTCGTGCGCTTGCGCGTCGTCGTTGTCGTGGTAGCGGTGGTCTTGGTTGTCGTCGCCTTGGTCGTATTGGCCTTCTTAGCCGTCGTCTTACGAGTCGTGGTCTTCTTTGCCGCAGGCTTCGCAGCAGGCTTCACCTTGGGCTCGGGCTCGGGAGTAGCCTCGACCTTCACCTCGGGCTCGGCCTTAACGGGCTCAGCCTCAACCGGCTTCTCTTCGGCCTTGGACTCCCCAGTGGCCTCCGACTCAGCAACAGCCTCAGGCTCCACAGCCGCCGGCCTCTCGATCTCCGGATGCATAAAGAAGTACAGGTCCAGATACTTATCGGCCGAGCGCGTCCAGCTAAAGTCCTGGCTCATGGCCTGCGTGACCAGCTGGTTCCAGGCGTCGCGGTTATCCCAGAACAGACGCGCCGCGCGGAACACCGCGTCGCCCATCTCGTCGCCGTTAAAGTTGCTA
>DBEXKF010000061.1:0-3032 GCA_048175045.1 Collinsella sp. | reverse complement strand
TCGGCGGTGTTCGATGATGTTGTCCGCTCGCGAGCTCGCGCGTGTCTTTTTCGCGGGCGAGTCGGACGAGGCTCGCATCGTTGCTGCCGATACGTTTGATGAGTGCGAGCGCTTGGGTGCCGCATCGATCGCCATTGGCGTGTTCGACGGCGTTCACCGTGGACACCAGGAACTCATCGAAGCGCTTGTCCGTGATGCCCGTGCCCATGGCTGTAAGGCGGTCGTGGTTACCTTCGATCCCGACCCGGACGTTGTGGTGAGCCCTTCGCCCGCTCAAAAATTGATGACGACGGCCGACCGTCTGCATGCCTTGGCTCAAACCGGGGTCGATGCGGTGGTGGCCGTTCCCTTTACGCCTGAGGTTGCGGCGCTTGACCATGTTGATTTTCTCTCGCTGGTGTCGCGTCTGGTCGACATTCGATCGATTCGCGTTGGCAGTGACTTTAGGCTGGGTCGTGGCGGTGCTTCTGGTGTTGCCGAGATGCGCTCCTGGGGTTCCGAGCACGGCGTTGACGTGTATGGTCACGACCTGCTTTGCGAGGGCTGTGAGGCCATTTGCGCCACCCGCATTCGTCATGAGCTGGGGCAGGGCCATGTGGAGCTTGCTGCTGGGTTACTCGGCCGTCCGTATATGGTGCGTGGCGGTGTTATTCGCGGCCGTCACGAGGGTTCTGGCATGGGCTTTCCCACGGCAAACTTGCAGGTTCCCGACGGCATTCAGGTGCCAGCCGATGGCGTGTATGAGGGTCTGGTGCTGGTCGATGACACCGCGTGGCCCGCTGCTGTGAACGTCGGCCTGCCGCCAACGTATGCTGACGATGCGGCATCTGCGCATCTCGAGGCTAATTTAATTGGTTATACGGGCGACCTGTACGGCGCTTCCGTTTCGCTGGCGTTTACGCGCTGGCTGCGTCCCTCGCGTGTGTTCGATTCGCTGGATGAGTTGATCGCGACCGTCGAGGGTAATATCGAGGATATTCGTCACAACTTGGGCGATCAGGGGGTGAGCATCCGTGATTAGCGATGAGGAAAAAGACCAGGTACGCGCTGCGTCTGACCTGGTTGCCATCGTGCAGGAAACGGTCGAGCTCAAGCCTCGCGGCCATGAGTTTTGGGGATGCTGCCCCTTCCATGGCGAGAAGACGCCGTCCTTCCACATTATCCCCGCCACGCAGGTGTGGCATTGCTTTGGTTGCGGCGAGGGTGGCGACGTTTTCACGTATATCATGAAGCGCGAGAACCTGAGCTTTCCCGAGTCAATCCGTTACTTGGCCGATCGCGCGGGTATTGAGCTGCATGACACCGGAGATCGCCGCGAGCGCGGCACCAAGCGTGCCCGCATCTACGATCTGTGCGCCGAGACCGCCCAGTTCTACCACACCATGCTCATGCGCGGTAAGGACGGCCGTCCGCGCGAGTACTTTGCCAGCCGCGGCATGGGCGGCGACGTCTGCCGCCGCTACTGCCTGGGCTTTGCACCGGGCCGTAACGCGCTGGTGTCGCACCTGTCCCAGGCGGGTTTTACCCCGCAGGAGATGATCGACGCCAACGTTGCCGTGAGTCGCGGGCGCGGGCAGCTTGCCGACCGCTTTTACGACCGCGTGATGTTCCCCATCTTTGACGAGCAGGGTCACAACATTGCCTTTGGCGGTCGCATTATGGGCGACGGCCAGCCTAAGTATCTCAACACCGCCGAGACGAGCGTGTTTCATAAAAAGCGAAACCTCTACGGCTTTAATTGGGCCAAGGAGTTTATCGTCGCGCAGGATACCGCCATCGTGGTAGAGGGCTATACCGATTGCATCGCCTGCTGGGAGGCGGGGATTAAAAACGTCGTCGCCACGCTGGGCACCGCCCTCACGGAGCACCACGTCAAGACGCTCACTCGCTTTGCCAAGCGCATCGTGTATATGTTCGACGGCGATGCAGCGGGCCAGAAGGCCGCCCGTCGCGCGATTCAGTTTATCGAGCAGGATTCCATGGACCTGCGCTGCGTGGTGCTCCCCGACGGCAACGACCCCATGGAGTTCATCACCGCACATGGTGGCAAGGCACTGCAGACGCGCATCGACGCTGCCGAGCCGCTTATGGACTTTGTCTACCGTTCGCTGCAGGAGTCGAGTGACATCACCACGCCGGGCGGTCGCGCTAAGGCGCTGGAAGATGCGCTGACGCTTATCTATCCGTTGCGCAACAGCTATATGATCGACACGTACTTTATCCAGATTGCCGATCTGCTGGGTTTGGATCTGGAGACGGTGCGCGCGAGCTCGGGTCGTGTGTTTCGCGATGTCGCCAAGCGCGAGGATGCGGAACGACGTCGTGAGCAGAACTATGAGCGCCAACGGGCACAGACTGAGCGGTCCGGTAGCGCGGGCGGTCGGGCATCGGGTTCTCGCGATGCCGGTCGCGGTGCTTGGGCATCGGGCGCCACGCCGGCAGTGGCGGCGCCGGTCGAGGAAGAGCCGTACGACTACGTCCCGCTCGATGCCTACGGTGCCGCGCCCGCGGAGGTCGTCGACGACCTTCCGCCGATCGATGTGCCTGATGGTATGGTCGCTGTGCCTGTGACTGACGGTTCGGGCGCACCGGCTGCGGCTGTGCCGATGGTTCTTACCGATCTTGAGCGCAAGTCCTTGGCAGGGGAGCGCGAGCTGCTGACCATGCTCACAAGCTACCCCGACCTGTTCCGCACGTATGCCGACCGCATCTGCTCCATCGAGTGGGTTGACCCACGTCACGAGTCCATCGCATGGGCTGTTCTGGCAACGCCGCCGGGAACCGATCCTGCAGCCTGCATGGATGCGGCGCGCTCGGTGTGTCCCGATGCGGCAACGCTTGTGAGTGCCGGGCGCATCTCGGCGACGAGCAAGCACCCCACCGAGACGAACATCGTGTTCATGCTCGATACGCTCGAGCTCTACACCATCAAGCGCCGCATGCGTGCTGCACAGGCCAGGCTGCGCCAGGACCGTTCACTCGATGATGAGGCCCGTCGCGCGCTGACCGTTCAGGCCGCGCAGGATTCGCAG
>DBEXKF010000060.1:0-7344 GCA_048175045.1 Collinsella sp. | reverse complement strand
ACGACACGTTGATGTCTGCTTAACTCTGCTCGTTCAGACTAATGACTTTGTTGAGGGTCCACTATTTGCTGGAGAGTGAACTTGCATTGGGACCCGTCGCTCTCTCCTTGCAAATCTTCCTCGTCAAAATCGAAGATCATGATGGCGCAGTTGGGGAGTTTTGTTGGGAGCTCGAAGCCCTCTGGGGCTGCAGCCTTGATAAATTGGCGGCTGGCGCTGCCGTGGCTTACTGCTAGGAGGGTTTCGATGCCCTCGGAGCCCATGAGATTGGTGAGGGCGCCTACCATGCGTTCTTGCAGTGCGCGGCTTCCTTCTCCTCCGAAGGGGACCAGATCCTCGCCCGGATCCCAGACGTCGGTGGGTAGCGCGTCGTGTGGGCCCTCTTCGAAGGTGCCGTAGCAGCGCTCGATGATGCCTTCGCAGGGCTCGACTGCTGCGTCCGGGCCGAGGAGTTCGGTAGCGACGAGCTGAGCAGTGTCCATGGCTCGGCCTAAGGGCGAAGAGGCCACTTTGTCGGGGACAACGTCGTGGCCCTTGAGCCATGCGGCTGCCATTCCCGCTTGTTTGCGGCCCAGGTCGGTCAGCGGTGAATCGCAGCGGCCCTGGACCAGCTTTTTGACGTTGAACTCCGTCTGACCGTGGCGGAGTAGATACAGCTTCTTCATGCTCTCCCCTTCTGCATAACCTGCTTTGCCGGCACAGCCTTACTCGTGGGTATGTCCTACGTAGTCTTCGTCGATCGTAATCTTGGCAATCGACTTGGGGTATTCCGATTCGACCCGTTGTGCCAGCGCGTGCTTTAAGTCTTCGGCACTCATCTGCAGATCCGAGGGACGCACGCAGTCAAAGATCACGTTGGTGTGCGTGGGGCCCGGCACACAGCGCAAATCATGAATCGAAAGGCGGCTATCGATCTCTTGAGCCATAGCGTTGATGCGCAAGCGCATGCTCGCCACCTTTGGATCGTCGGTCACGATGGGGTCGTAGTGAAGTGTGACAATCATGCCGTCTTCGTTCCTAAACGACTGCTCGATGTTATCGAGCGTGTCGTGGCTTTCCAGCGGGCTGGCCTCGGCCGCCATCTCGGCGTGCGCACTTGCAAACTTCCTGCCCGGGCCGTAGTCGTGAACCATCAAATCGTGAACGCCCAAAACGCCGGGATAGCTCATGATCTTGTCTCGAATGTGCTTGACCAGCTTAGGATCGGGCGACTGGCCCAAAAGCGGGCTCACCGTATCTTGAATAAGTTCAAGGCCGCTCCAGCCAATATAGGCGCCAACGGCAAGTCCAACCCAAGCATCAAGATTGATATGCGTCACCTGGGAAACAATCGCGCACGCCAGCACGGCGCCTGTGGCAAGGACATCGTTCTTGGAATCCTGGGCAGTCGCATGCAGCGTCTCGGACTCGATACGATCGCCGAGCTTTTGGTTGAGGGCCGCCATCCAGAGCTTTACGGCCATCGAAAGCGCCAGGACTGCCACCAGGGCAAGCGAGAACTCGACAGGTTCGGGGTGGATGATGCGCTCAACCGAGGACTTCACCAGCTCAACGCCGATCAGCAGCACGAGCGCCGCCACGACCAGACCCGAGAGATACTCGTAGCGGCCATGTCCGTAAGGATGCTCGGGGTCCGCCGGCTTGCTCGCAAGTTTAAAGCCCAGCACGCTCACAATGTTTGAGCTGGCATCGGACAGGTTGTTCATGGCATCCGCCACGATCGAAACCGATCCCGACAGCACGCCAATTGCGCCCTTCGCAGCGCATAGTGCCACATTGGCGAGAATACACACCACGCCCGTCAACGTGCCCACGCGCGCACGGTCGCCCTGCGCACGCTTAACAATCCACTCGACCATCTACATCCGCCCCCACGGTGCTATCTATATATCTATTGCTCAAACGGATTGTAGTGTAGCCACTTTGCCCCACAGATACAAAAAGGCCGCAACCCACACGGGCCACGGCCTTAGAATGTGGCAAAGGAATCGTCCTTGTGTCGCACAGGTTTACGCGCTTGCTTCGGCCACGCTCTTCGAGGTTTCGGGTGAATCGGCCCCGTCTTCTGCCGCCTGTCCCTGCGCCGGCACCACGCCAAAGCAGTAGCTCAGCGCCGCAGACACCGCAAATGCAACACCGCCGGCAACGCAGCACCACAGCAGGTTCGAGATGCCGCCCGTGGCAAAGCCAATGACCATAAGGACATTCGTCATGCCGATGGTATAGGCCGTAACGTGGCCCACGGCCGCAACAAGGCCTCCGACGGCGCCGCCAATGGCCATGCACGTCAGGCACCTGCCATATTTAAAGCCGCAACCGTACAGCGCCGGCTCGCTTACGCCACCAAGAATACCCGAGATTGAATCGCCCCGCATGAGTGCCTTCTCGTCCTTATCCGCAACGCGGAGCGACGCGCCAAAGGGCATGCCCCAAACGGCGAACGTCGCCATCGTCGCGGCGATCAGGATGCACGAATCCGTTCCCACACTCATAAACTGAGCATAGGCAAGCGATAGGACAACGTTGCTGACGCCTGCAATCTTAAGAAACTCCCAACCCGCGGCAAGCCCCATGAGTGTGAGCAGCGACACGATGCCACCGGAATTGCCAAGCATAAACATAAGCTGGCCCAACAGCATGCCCAGATAGCTGCCCGCCGGCGCCGTGATACACAGCGAAACCGGAACCATGACAAGCATGGTTGTAAACGGAACAAACGAAAACGCCACGGCCTTAGGGATAACGCGCTTAAAGAAACACTCCACTCGCCATAGCACGGGCACCGAGATGAGAACCGGAATAACAGTCGTCGTGTAATCGTTGACCGGCGCGGGAAGCAGACCATACACGGAAGTCATCGATGCCCCCGTCGTCGATGCGGCATCGACGAGCTTAAGCAGATCGGGCGCAATCAATACGCCGCCCAGCATCATGCCCAGCTGCTCCGAGCAACCGAGCTGGCGGGCGGCCGCCCAACCAAGATAAATGGGCAAAAAGTAGTAGCCGGCGTTATAGAGCCAACTGTAGAACAGGCGATAGATATCGGAATCGGCAGACCACAGGCCCAGCATACCTTCGCCCATAATGACGGCAACGGTGCGGAACAACGCCGCGCAGACAATAAACGGCAGCGCCGACATCATGCTTTTGGACAGATAGTCCACCACGGCCATGGCGTTTGATGAAACCGACGTTGTAAACGAGGTGTTAGAAACTTGTAGCATGGAACGCCTTTCCCAATATGACATGCGGGCTGTCCCTTTGTCACATCGTGCGGTACTGACCGATTGCGCGGTACTTTTCGTAGCGGAGGTTTGTGAGGGTCGCGTCGTCGAGCTGCCCAAGCGTATCGAAGGCATCAAATGCCGAGGACATGACGGCACCGGCGATCTCCTCATGCGACAGGCCCCTATCGTCAACAATGCCGTCGATGATGCCGAGCGCAAACAGATCGGGGGCCGTGAGCTTAAGCGCCTCGGCGGCCTCATTCGCGCGCTCGGTATCCCTCCACAGGATCGACGCACAGGCCTCGGGGCTCACGACCGAATAGGCCGAGCTCGAGAGCATCAGGATGCGGTCGGCCACGGACAGCGCCAGCGCGCCACCAGAGCCGCCCTCGCCTGTCACCACCGAGACAATCGGCGTCTTGAGGCCGCTCATCTCCATGAGATTCTGGGCAATCGCCTCGCCCTGGCCGCGCTCCTCGGCACCGATGCCGCAAAACGCGCCCGAAGTATCGACCAGACACAGAACCGGTCGACCAAACTTTTCGGCCTGGCGCATAAGGCGACGCGCTTTGCGGTAGCCCTCGGGATGTGCCATACCAAAGTTGCGACGCATGCGCTCTTTGGTCGTGGTACCGCGCTCGACGGCGATAACCGTCACGGGTCGCCCGTCTTTCCAGCCAATGCCAGCCACCACGGCGGCGTCGTCGCCAAAGTAACGGTCGCCATGCAGCTCCACAAATCCATCCAGGCCCAGCGAGATCATCTCGCCCGCCGTGGCGCGATCTGCCGAGCGGGTCTGCTTGACAATCTCGAGCGCGGTTTTTGGTGCGGTCGAGCGCTTGAACAAGTGTCCCAGCTTTTTGCCGCGACGACCCGTATGCACGATCTCATGCGGTGCCCCCAGGCCGGGCGCGTGCCCTTCGTGCAGTGCCAGCAGCTCGCCTACCGTGAGCGCAATCTCGCCACGCGGAACAACGGCATCGCAAAAGCCGTGCTCCAGCAAAAACTCGGAGCGCTGGAATCCCTTGGGCAGGCGCTTGTGCATGTTCTGCTCGATCACGCGCGGGCCGGCAAATGCCGTCAGGGCATCGGGCTCGGCCAGGATAATATCGCCCTCCATGGCAAAGCTCGCGGTTACGCCTCCGGTCGTGGGGTCAGTGAGCACCGTGATATACAGGCCGCCCGCCTCGCTATGGCGCCTAACCGCCGCAGAAATCTTGGCCATCTGCATAAGCGATGTCACGCCCTCTTGCATGCGCGCACCGCCCGAAACGGTAAAGCCGACAACTGGCAATCCAAGCTCGGTCGCTCGCTCAAATGTGCGACAGATCTTCTCGCCCACCACGGAACCCATCGAGCCCATCATAAAGTTGGCGTCCATAAAGAAGAGCGCCGTATCGCAACCGCAGATTTTGCCCTTGCCGCACACAACGGCATCGCGCTCGCCCGAACGTTCGCTCACGCTCTTGAGCTTGTCGGCATAGCCGGGAAACGAAAGGAAGTCCTCCGGCGCCAGACTGGCATCCCATTCCTCAAACGTGCCCTCGTCAATCGTCATGCGCATGCGGTCGCGCCCGCTCACGCGAAAGTGTTTGCCGCAACGAGGGCAGACCTCGAGGTTGTCGTGCAGGCGCGCCTCATCGATCACGCGGCGGCACTCCGGGCACTTGATAAACACGTGGCGCGCGGGAAACTCGGCGCACGACTCGGTCATCGGTCCCTCGAGGACGTTGACCGTCTTCGCTTTTCTATTCATCAGCATAGAGATGCCCCATCAGATCGGTGTGATACATGCCCGACAAGAACTCGTCGTTTGCCAGCACGTCGAGCTGAAGCTCGCTGTTTTCGCTCACGCCCTCAATCACGAGCTCGCCCAGGGCCGAGCGCATCTTGCGAATGGCGCCGTCACGCGTGGGCGCACACACGATGAGCTTGCCAAGCATGGAGTCGTAGTACGGCGGAACTTTCGCACCGGTAAACATGGCGGAATCCCAGCGCACGCGCGGACCACCCGGCACACGCAACGCGGTGACCGTTCCGCATGACGGCAGAAAGTCCGGCGTTTCGGCATTGATGCGGCACTCCATGGCGTGGTTGCGGACCGGCATGTCCTCCTGCTCAAAGGGCAGAGGCTGGCCGGCTGCCACGCGCAGCTGCCACTTGACCAAGTCGGTATCGGTCACAAACTCCGTAACCGGATGCTCCACCTGCAAGCGCGTGTTCATTTCCATAAAGTAGAAATTGCCGTCGTCCGAATACAGGAATTCGATGGTACCGGCTCCTTCGTAGCCGACGGCACGAGCCAGGTCACGCGCCGCCTTATGCATGCGAACACGAATGTCGTCGTGTCCGTCGAGGCACGGCGCGGGACTCTCTTCGATCAGCTTTTGGTTGCGACGCTGCACCGAGCACTCGCGCTCGCCGAGCGAAAATACATGGCCCTGCTTATCGGCCATAATCTGCACCTCAACGTGGTGCGCCGGCGCGACGAACTTCTCCATGTAGCACTCGCCGTCGCCAAAAACGGCCTCGCCCTCGGCACGCGCCTCGATGAACGCCTTTGCCGCATCTTCCACGCGATCGACCTTGCGAATGCCGCGACCGCCGCCGCCTGCACGCGCCTTAATGAGCACGGGGCAACCAATGCGCTCGGCCTCGGCCGTTGCCTCCTCGGGGCTTTTGAGCAAATTGCAGCCCGGCACGATGGGCACGCCCGCCGCGGCAGCCGTTCGACGCGCGGCGTCCTTATCGCCCATGCTGTCGATCACCTCGGCCGAAGGACCGACAAACGCCAGGCCATACTTGTCGCAGTCGCGTACGAAGCTCGCCTTCTCGGAGAAAAAGCCATAGCCGGGATGAATTGCCTTAGCTCCCGACTTTACGGCACAGGTGAGCACGGCATCGTCGTTGAGGTAGCTCTCGGCAAGACGCGGGCCACCGATGCAATACGCCTCGTCGGCAAGTTGCACGTGCAGCGCGTCCGCATCGGCCGTGGAATAGACGGCGACGGTCTTGATGCCCATATCGCGGCACGCGCGGATAACACGGACCGCGACTTCGCCACGGTTGGCAATGAGCACTTTGTCGAACATGAAGCCTTCCTTAACTTTCGTGCATGAGTGCAAAGGACATATCGGCGCGGCAGCAAACCTCACCGTTGACGCTCGCAGTACCCGTCGCAAAGCGGAACGGCCCGCGCGCACGCGTGATGGTGCACACCAGATCAACCGTGTCGCCCGGGCGCACCGGACGCTTAAAGCGCACCTTATCGAGGCTCGTATAGAACGGCGTCGCGCCGCGCGCCTCCTCATCGCCCATCAGCAGCACGCAGCAGTTCTGGGCGAGCATCTCGCACTGAATCACGCCGGGGACGACCGGGTTTCCCGGAAAATGCCCCTGCAAAAAGTACTCGTCGCCCGTGATCGTGATCTTGCCGTGGGCCTCGTCGCCCACCAGCTCGGCCTCGTCGAGCAAAAGCATCGGCTCGCGATGCGGTAACAGCTTCTTGAGCTCTTCTTTGTTCATGGATATCACCTATCCGATCCTCATGAGGCAGCTGCCGAACTCCACGAGGTCGCCGTCGGCCACGCAGATCTCGAGCACCTCGCCATCCGCCTCTGCCGTCACCTCGTTGAGAACCTTCATGGCCTCGATGATGCAAAGGGTCTCGCCAGCCTTGACCTTGGAGCCCACGTGCACAAACGGTTCGTCGCCCGGCGCCGGGGCAGCATAGAAAACGCCGACCATGGGAGCGGTCACCTCGGTGCCCTTGGGCTCCGGTGCGGCGGCAGGTGTCTGCGCGGCGGGCTCCGGTGCGGCAGGCGCGACTGTGGGAGCCGCAACTGGAGCGGCCATAGCGCTCGGCATAGGCATGGGCACGGCAACCGGCTGCGCGGCGCTCGCGCGCTCGAGTTCGACCGCGGTGCCATCGGGCTCCTCAACGCGTACGCGCGTGAGGCCGCGGTCCTCCATAACATCGGCTATCTCGGCAAGTCTTTTGGAATCCATGCTCTAGCTCCTCGTATATCTACGCAGCGCGATGGCGGCGTTGTGTCCGCCAAAGCCCAGGTTGGTCGAAAGCGCCCAGGTAAGGTCGGCGCGAACCGCTCGATTAGGC